>QKGJ01000030.1 GCA_003251275.1 Ignavibacteria bacterium | reverse complement strand
GAGGGAACAAATGAAGACATTCGCTATCTCGGCAATCCTCCTGGTTGCGTCTGACGCGGCCAATGCGCAGCCATCAGGGTGGATACAGAAACCGTCCGGGACTTCCCGCACACTCCATGGCGTGCTGTTGGTCGATCAACAAACAGGGTACGCCGTTGGCGATAGCGGAACGGTGCTTCGCACTACCGATGGAGGTGAATCATGGAATGCCGCCGCGACCGGAAGAAGTGAAAACCTGTATGCTCTCGCCTTTGTCGATACCGATACCGGATTTGCTGGAGGTGAGGGAGGATTGATTCTCCGGACAACAAACAAAGGGATCGATTGGTTTCAAATCCCCAGCGGCACTACCGAGCGGATACTGTCTCTTGCCTATTCGGTAGGAATAGCGGTTGGTGGCGGTGGCTCTCAATCGATTGTGCGATCGACCGACCGTGGTCGTTCATGGTCCGTGGTTCAATCAGGATTTTTCGGGGGAGGTTTTCCGGGAGCTGTCATGTTGAGCAATGACATTGGTTTTGTTGGAGGAGAGAACTCAATCTTCCAGCCCTTGGTGGGGCAAACGACGGACGGAGGGGCGAATTGGACGTTCACTGCTTTTTATCTGAATGGAAACGAGGGAAGCATTCGTTGCCTTGACTTTACGGATCAGTTCCACGGTTATGCGGCCTGTGCTGTATGGAACGGGCAGGGAGCGATTTCAACATCTACGGACGGGGGAATTCAATGGACAACACAATTGTTCTCTCAACCGCTGAATGGTATCGATTTTCCAGTCAGCAATGCAAGTCTCGTCGGGTATGCAGCGGGGAGTTCAGGTGTTGTCTTGAAGACGTACGACGCAGGCATGTCATGGTTAGCGCAACTGACCCCGGTGACGTCATCGCTACGAGGTCTGCATTTCTTTGATTTTGACTTTGGGCTTTGCGTCGGAGACAATGGAACGATCCTCAAGACGACAACCGGTGGTGAACCAGGCACGAGTGTAATGGTTCACCCGAAAGTCACAGCGGCGGAGTTAATGCAATATCCGAACCCCTCGCGCACCGGTGCGAGTTCGTTTCAGTTTCGCCTGCGGAGTCCATCGAACGTGCGTCTCGAAATCTATTCGGTACTCGGTGCCCGAATCGCTACGCTTCTTGATGGTCAACGCCCTGAGGGGATTTCAACCCATACCTGGAACGGCACAACGGATTCGGGTCAACCATTATCAGCCGGTGTTTACTTTACTCTGCTTCGCGTGGGAGGAGAGAGACAGATCCGGAAATTCCTCGTAACCAAATAAAATGAAGATAATCCTCATAGCTTGTCTTTTCGTCTCTCTGTTTACCCAGCCTGATCCTCTGGAGAGAGTTTCGTGGCTTGTTGGTACCTGGGAACGCCACTCCAGGAAAGGGCCTCGATATGAAACATGGCATCGCGATGCAAAGGGAAGTCTACGAGGTATGGGCTTTGCGGTTGCAGATGGAGATACCACGAAGCTGGAAGGCCTGCGGCTCCTGTCGGAAAACGGATCTCTCATCTATGCTGCTGATGTGTCCGAAAATGCTGGAGAAGTATTTTTTCCCATCACCTCCGATTCCGATTCGATGTTGGTGTTCGAAAACCTCGGCCATGACTATCCGAAACGCATCGTGTACCAGCGGATCGGAATGGATTCGCTCAATGTTTACACTGAAGGCGCGAGGATCGGAGAGAAGCGGATCTGGTTTCGTTTTCGCCGCATTCAGTCTTAACAATTTCCCTCAATGCAAAACCACCCTGTTCGGTTCGTTCATCTCAGCGACACTCATATCGGACCCACGAGAGATTTTGAGGTCTTCGGAAGAAATCCTTATGCGGCATGTGAAAAGGTTCTGGAGGGGATCAGCCGACTGAATTTCACTCCCGATTTCTTTATTCACACAGGGGATATCACGGCTTCCATGGACGACGCGTCCTACAAGCTTGCCCGGTCGCTCTTTTCGCGGTTTCCGGCGCCGGTGTACTACGTTGCCGGCAACCATGATTCTGTTTCTCTCATAAGAAAGTATCTGGACTTTGGATCGGTGAGCGATCCCTTTTCCGACTATGATTTGCTTTCATATGTGTTTGAGGTGCATGGTCATCGATTCGTTGTTCTCGATGCGCATCTTGCCGATCCCGACGAAACCAGGGGCACAGTATCGCAGCTTCAACTCGACTATCTCAGAAAACAATTCGTAGAGACGCCGTTGCCTGTGGCGCTGTTCATCCATTTTCCGCCTCATCCATTGGATTCTTGTTGGATCGACAATCAGATGCTGATGACGAACGGCATTGCATTGCATGAACTGCTGAAGGAATTCGCTCCGCGAGTCCGGGGAGTCTTTTACGGCCATGTACACCGGGGCATTCACACATCAGTGGATGGCCTGTTGTATTCAAGTGTTCCAAGCGTGGTGTGCCAGTTTACTACGCTTCCTGACGAAGAGGAGCCAAGGGCTGATGCTGACTACCCCCCTTCGTTCAGTCTGGTAACTATCGATGGTGCCCGGACAACCATAAAGTCGCATGTGGTGGCCATGAATCCATGACATTCACCTTTTGAATCTTCCCGCGGATTTTGTATACTTTTCTATCATCGTTATCGGCCTATCGCAGTCCCCATCCCTTTGGCCGCATCCATTCGGGTAATGTCACTTCATACAAGGAGAGCGGTATGAGATTTTTGGTAAGGATTTGTTTTTCCTTTCTGGTGGGATGGCTCATCACAACCTATGATGCCCAGGGTCAGACCAGCCAAAACGTAACCTTTCTTGGAAACTTTAACGGCTATCCGTCAATCGGTTACAACGATTGCTGGGGCTACACGACATCCAACGGAAGAGAGTATGCTCTTCTTGGCGTTCTCAACGGAACAAGCGTTATCGATATTACGGATGCACCGACCTTTACGGAGATCGGGTTTATCCCGAGTAATTTCTCCACCTGGAAGGACATCAAGACGTACCGCAACTATGCATACGTCGTGACCGAGGCAAATTCCGGACTTCAGATTATTGACCTTTCGTACCTCCCCGATTCGGTGCACCTTGTGACGACATATACGGGATTCACATCGTCGCATAATATCAGCATCGACACCGCGAATGCAATGCTCTACGCAGAGGGTAACCCTGCACAACCGGTCTATGCAATAAGCCTCGCAGATCCGATCAATCCGGTGCAAGTGTCGTTCTTTGGCATCAGTTGTCATGATGTGTACGCACGCGACAATATCGTCTACACATCGGACGGGAATAACGGTTCGGTCAGTGTTTATGATTTGAGTACCCCATCAACACCTGTTCTGGTAAAGCGATTCAATGTTCCAAATCCAGGATACGTCCACAATGCATGGCCCAGTGATGACAATCTCTACTTGATGACCACAGAGGAGACCACTGGCAAAACCGTCAAGCTGTGGAATATCACCGACATCAACAATCCAACAATCACTGACGAGTATCTCGCCTCGCCGGGAATTGCCCATAACACGCACGTCAAAGGGAACTTTGCATATATCTCTCATTATGTTGATGGATTGCGCATCGTTGATATTTCCAATCCTGACAGTATCTTTGAAGCGGGGTACTACGATACCTTCCCCGGTCCGGGCGGATCCTTCTCCGGCTGTTGGGGTGCATTTCCTTTTTTTGGATCTGGAAAGGTGATTGCATCCGATCGCTCCACCGGACTCTACATTGTGTACTTTGCAGGATCGGTGACGGGAGTGAAAGCATCCGGCGCAACTCCCGAGAAATTCTTCCTTGCGCAAAATTATCCAAACCCGTTCAATCCCACAACGACTATTCGCTTTACATTGGCGAAAGGCGGAAGAGTGCATCTTGACATTTATGATATGCTTGGTCGCCGTGTACGAACACTGGTGGATGATGAGTTTTCCACCGGTGAGTATTCGGTTCAGTGGAACGGCACCAATGATGTGTCGGAGCGTGTCGTGAGCGGGCCGTATTTATATCGCTTTGAAGCCGGAGACTTTGTGAAAACCCAAAAGATGATCTTTCTGAAGTAAGAGTCCATCGGATCACTTTCACAACGCTCCGACATACCATCGGGGCGTTTTTGCTGATTCAGTATTGCTTCTGATCCGGTACCATTGTACTTTCTTTCAAACACCATTCTATCACCGAAAGCCCTTCATGGCAGCGCTCTGCATCTTCGAAGATGATCAAGTCGCCAATCTCCTTCCCTTAACTTATGTTCGTCCGGCGTATGACTTGCGTTGCGGCATTCTCACGCTCCGTGAAAAACTACAACACTCCTATGGTGGAGCTGCCGCTTTGCTTCACTGTCGAAACTACCTTGCCGACGTAGTACGCGAGCGAAATCCCGATAGTAGCGTGAACCAGCTTCCATCGAATGGTTGTCTCTTTCTTAACGGCAGAATCATTGCAAGTGAAAATCTGTCTGAGGAGATTCCGCTTCGGGGGGAGGATACACTTTACTACTCCGGGGACACCCTGGTCGCGGCGCGCGTAGGCAAGGAGAGATTGAGCAACGTGTTATTAGATGAGTCGTTTGGTCTGAGGAACACGAAGGACTTCACACGCAAGTCTGTGGAAGTGGAACTTATTAGCTATCCGTGGGATCTGGTGAGTGCCAATGGTTCAGAAATCGCGATGGATTTCAACCGGGTAGTGGAAAGAGAAACGTTACGCGGAACGATCTACCTTGGGGCACATGTGCTCGATAAGGAGAGCGTATATGTTGATGAGGAGGCAGTCGTCAAGCCCGGTGCGGTGCTGGATGCGGAAAATGGACCGATTTATATTGGGAAGAACGTGAAGGTCTATTCCAACGCGGTAATCGAGGGACCGGCGTTCATCGGGGACAATTCACTGATCAAGATCGGGGCAAAGATCTACGGGGGAACGTCCATTGGGCCGTGGTGCAAGGTGGGAGGAGAGGTGGAGGGCTCTATTATTCATTCCTATTCCAACAAACAGCACGACGGGTTTCTCGGACATTCGTATCTCGGAATGTGGGTGAACCTCGGCGCCGACACGAATAACAGCGACCTCAAGAACAACTACGGTACGGTAAAGGTGATGATCGATGGTAAGTCGGTTGATACAGGAACGATGTTTGTCGGATTGACCATGGGTGATCACTCCAAGAGCGGGATTAACACAATGTTTAACACCGGAACTGTCGTTGGGATCTCAAGCAACATTTTTGGCGGTGGGTTCCCACCTAAATACATCCCGTCGTTTGCATGGGGTGGAGCGGATGGGTTCAAGCCGTATGATCTTGAAAAGAGCATCACCGTTGCCCGAACGGTGATGGGGCGCCGAAAAGTGCAACTCACACCAGCGGAGGAGAAGTTGCTGCGCCAAGTGCATGGAATGACAACAAAAGCGAAAAAGACAGCGAAGCGGAAATAGACCTATCGATGGGTCGGGCAGCCTCTCTGACGAGGAATGCATTTACCCTCCTCCATTTCCTTCCATAATCCTGTCCTGTTCATCGGCCGCCCAATCAAGCATTGCTTGAATGTCCTCGGGGCTGAGTTTGGCGTCGCTGTGCATGATCAGATATGGTGGAAACGGCATTCGTCCAGCCTCAATTTCTTCGTAAATTTCATTAAACATGCTTGCTGCCTTGCTCGGCGAATACTCACCCCACCGGGAAAAATTCAGATGCTTCCGACCTTCGTTGGCGTCGCGGATCACCAGCCAGGATGCTGGTGCCACGTTGCTGTACCACGGCCAGACAGTGGAATTCGAATGACAATCAAAGCATGAGCGTTTAAGGATCGACTCTATTTTCTCCGGTACCTTCATGGTTGCGAAAATCACTTTCGATTCGTCCACCGGAGGATTCGTCCTATCCGGGCGATAGAACTGAATAACGATGAACAAAACGCCGATAGCAATTACGGCTTTCTTTAGGGTCTTTTTCATGGGTATTTGCCGTCGATTGTGTGTGTCATAGTCTAGCCATTTCTATTTCCATTCTCAAATGGAAGTTCCCCCAGAACTATACCGGGATTCTTGTCCATGAAATAATTCAACGCCCAGTCGCCCTGAAAAAGAATCGCCTGTTGCCCTTCTTCGTTTTCGGTCAGCACCGATCCGGTAGGCATCGTTAGTTTTAATGCGGCGTCATCCTGCGCATCCGGATGAGGCCCACGAAGGATTTTCCCTTCTGCGGGCTCCAGCCGTGAGGGGGCTCCATACTCGTTTTCCAGTCGGTACTGTACCACCTCAAACTGGAGGGGGCCTACCGCCGCCAGGATCGGGATACGTTGAC
>QKGJ01000235.1 GCA_003251275.1 Ignavibacteria bacterium | reverse complement strand
GGGGCGGATGATCCTGGATTGATAAGTAGATCCATAAAAAACTAAAAATTTCAGGTGGGAGTATTCTGATTCAACAGGCGGAATGTTAGTCACCGGTATCGCTCACAGAGGAAACCGGTCAACGATCCCAATGAAACAGCAACTCAACGATTGCGCATCGTTACAACTGAACGCGCTACCAAGGAGTTACCAGAGCTGGTATTCCACCAGCTCTGGAAATGCTGAACTAGTATTTGACGGTTACGGCTTCGGACCATTGAGTAGCACCGGACACATTGACGCCTCGTATGCGATAAGAAAACATGTCACCGGCTTTCGCGGATGCATCATACCACAAGGTCAATGGAAACGCGGATTCCGCACTCGCTTCAAACGTAGCCGCGTCAGCGATCACAGAGTCCTCCAACCCGATGGCGACTGTCTGCCATTCTCCTCGTTCGCCACTCAAACGCTGGATCTCATAGGAAGATGCACCCGTACTGCCCCGCCAAGTGAGTCCGGCTCCATTTTGCATCAACACCGGCGTCGGCTTAGGAGCATGGATTGGAATTAGATCCCTCTCCGTTATGGCAAAGGCACGTTTTCTCAGGAGTTCGAGCATGCGGGTCGCTTCGTAGGTGTGCCCATTCGAAAAACCAGGAAAATGGTAGGAGTTGATCGGGGTGCCACCTTCGTTGTGATAATACCAGCCCCCGTCACGGCGGTGGGAGCGGATACTCCACAACAAACCGCCAGAAATTCCGCTGTCGATGATCGCTTCCATCAGGCTTACCACATTTTCTGTACTGCCGAGACCAAACTCATCCACTAACAACACCTTTTTCCCCTGACATGCTTTCCATGACTCTTGAGCGAGCGCTGCCAGATCCGTGCTGCGACCCGCCATGCGGTTCCAGTATTCATATAAATGGTCACTTATGATATCAATATTGGGATCGGCAATCAGTGCTTCACGCGAACACCCTCCGGCTTCCGCTACAAGATGATGCGGATCCACCTCCTTTATGTAAGCGGCCATTTCACGGGTCCAGTCGAGAATGACCGGTTCCCAGATTCCATAGTCCATCCGGCGATCTCCGGAATAACTACCGAATTCGTTGCCCAGCTGCCATGCGAGAATCGCCGGATCGTCCTTGTAGAGAACCCCGTTCACAGTGTTTTTCCGGTTCAACACATACGATAAAAAGTGTTTAAAATCCGCCTTGATCCCGGGGTCGATCCAGAAAAACGGGCCCGGTTTGCCCGACAGGTGGGCAAATTCATCCACGCCCCGGATCGTTGCAAAAGATTGGGATGCAATAAAAGGCAATATGATCCGCACATCATACTCGTGTGCCAATGCGAGGATGCGATCGAGGCACTGAAACGCTTCTTCGTTGTATTCGCGGTGACCCGAGATGTAAACAGGAGCTCCACCGTCTTTCGGGGAATAGACGGACAGTGCAAACGTGCGTGTGGCGCGGGCGCCTAATTGCTGAAGCGCTCCAAGAAGATCGCGGATCTCGTATTCATCCGGAAAACGATTGGAGAAATCGGGCCTTAGCTGATTCTCATTCGCCTGTAGATTGGGTGCTGCCAACCCGAGAAATCTGAATTCCTTCTCGCCTTCATAGAGCTTGTCACCCACACGCCTGACG
>QKGJ01000314.1 GCA_003251275.1 Ignavibacteria bacterium | reverse complement strand
TTTCGATTGATTGAGCGTATTAGTCAGATTCTATATGGCAATTCCAACAAAATAGTTGTCCTTGGTCGAGATATGAAAGCTCTGCTTGCTCAGAAAGTAGCAGATTGCCAGAAGTTGATGGTCATTCCCAATTGGGGAGACACTGAGATGCTAAGCCCTTCCCCGAAAGAATCAAATAGGCTTATACATGAGCTTGGTTCTCAAGATGAGTTTGTAGTTCTTTATGCTGGAAATATGGGCCGTACGCACGGCCTTGAATCCATTGTCGATGCTGCGGAGTTTCTGCTTGCGAATGGCAACACCCGTGTGCGATTCCTTTTTATTGGCTCCGGCGCAAAGAAAGCTTGGTTGCACGGCGAGGCAAGGTCAAGGCGACTGACAAATGTTACGATTCTCGAGAACAGACCAAGAAAAAACCAACAGGAGTTCCTTAATGCATGTGATGTTTCGATAATATCATTTGTTGGAGGCATGTCAGGTGTTTCAGTGCCAAGTCGAATGTACAACATTTTTGCTGTGGGCAAGCCAGTTATAGCTGTTGCTGATTCTGACTCTGAACTTGCACTGACCATAGAAGAGAGAAAGATTGGGTGGGTAGTCTCACCGGGAGATCATCTCAAACTAGCTGAAGTGATAGGAAATGCTATGACTTCACAGAGAATACTGCACCAAATGGGTAGGAGGGCACGAGATGTTGTCACAAAAGAGTACAGCTATCAAGGTGCAATAGATAGGTACAGGCTTGTCATAAATGATATAAGCCAGAAATGATTCCCCAGCCCACCATTCTTCTCATCGCCGGCACACGGCCTGAAATAATTAAAGTAGCCCCTGTGGTACTGAAGGCTCGGGAGCTTGGTACTGTCACAGTGCGACTTTGTGTTACGGGCCAGCATATGACGATGGCGCAGGAGGCGCTTTCGATTTTTGGGATCGAGCCGGACGCCAATCTCGAGATCATGAAGCCGAATCAAACACTCAATGACATTTGTCAAGCGGTGTTCGAAAGGCTGCCGGGAGTTCTGCAGAAATTCAGACCGGACGTCGTGATGGTGCAAGGGGACACGACAACGGCGGCAATGGCCGCCTTGTGTGCTTTTAATATGAAGATTCCGGTTGCACATATCGAGGCTGGTCTGCGGAGTTTCAACCTCGACGCTCCGTATCCCGAGGAGGCAAACCGCCGGGTGATCAGCTCATTCGCGCGATACAATTTCTGTCCGACGGAAGAGGCGCGGGAGAATCTCCGCAGCGAGCACGTTCCGGAGGAGCGACTCTTTCTCACAGGCAATACGGTGGTGGATGCGCTGCAACATATCGTGAACAACCACTCGCTGGATGGCGTGGCGAAAGTGAACACAGAACTGAAGTCCCCGTTTGTTCTCATCACTGCGCATCGCCGCGAGAGCTTTGGTGGCGGATTTGAAAATATCTGCAAGGCCATCCGAACCTGCTCGGAGAAATTGCCGGATGTTTCGTTTGTCTATCCTGTTCACCTTAATCCGAATGTACAGAAACCCGTCCATTCACTGCTTGGGGGACAGAAGAATGTGTTTCTGATTCCACCTGTCCCGTATCTGCCGTTGCTGACCTTATTAAAGAATTGTTCGGTCGTGCTCACCGACTCAGGGGGGATACAGGAAGAAGCGCCTTCGTTTGGGAAGTATTGCATCGTGATGCGCGAAGTGACGGAGCGAACGGAGAGTGTGCGAATGGGTGTGTCCGAACTTGTCGGGACGAACGCTGACAAGATTGTTCGTGCGGTGTCAAGAGAACTTTCCGAGAAGAGAACAGTCGTTGGGACCAAAAATCCGTATGGCGATGGGAAGGCAGCGAGCAGAATCTTAGATGCATTGCGGATTGCAGGGTAGTGAGGGGAATTGAACTCGGATGAATTGAAGAAGCGGATAAAGGCCTTCGCTGCGGCAATCATAAGGGTTGGCTCGAGTTGCTGATGGAATCGGGAATTCAGGATAATAATGAATTGAGGAGGCTCAGAAATGGAAGTGGAGGAACTAACACGGATCTTTGTTGCTTCAGCAAAGACGCCAAGAAGAAGGAAGAAATATCTCCAATCCCAAATCCGAACGCCAAGATGAACTGTGGGTGCTAGAAAAGAAATAACAACCCTCCTTGTTGTCGATGCAATAGCAATCGGAATGGCCTGGTATAGCTATTACCTGATTCGCGTGAGCAGCGGATGGCTTGATATTGCCGTCTCGCCCGACTTCTGGCTTCCCCTTATTGCAATCTGTTTTTTCTGGATGCTCGTGTTCTTTGTTGTCGGATTGTATCGCGCTTGGTATGCTGCCTCCCGTTTCGATGAACTTACTTTGGTATTCAAAACGGTCACGATGGGATGCCTGTTTCTTTTCTTTGCGGTTTTCTTCGATGACCAGGGAAGAAACGTCGCCGTCAGCTCACGAATTCTCATCGCCATCTATTGGGGAGTAATGCTGGGTTGGGTCTCTGCCGGACGTATGGCTGTCCGAACCGTGCAACGACGAATGCTAATTGCCGGCATTGGGGTTCACCCGACAATTATTGTTGGGAGTGCGACGAAATCACGGGAATTGTACGATGAAGTCGCCCGCTTTCCCGGACTTGGATACAAGATTCTCGGTTTCGCAGGGCTTGACAAACGGCGATCGGGTCAAGACTACAAAGGAGTCCCGGTTCTCGGAAGTCTTGAGGATCTTCATGATATTATTGCAGAGAAGAAAATTCAGGAAGTGCTCATAGCACTTGATTCATCGGATCATGATCGATTGCTGGATATCATCGGGCGATGCAATTCCCACAAGGTCAACCTGAAGATTATTCCGGATCTCTACGATATCATCAGCGGACAAGCCCGAACGAACCAGATTTATGGGTTCCCTCTTATCGAGATCATGCCGCAAATAATGACCCCCTGGGAAGAAGCGGCAAAGCGAATCATCGACCTTTCAGTCGCGGGGATTGTTCTTGTTGGAGGACTTCCGCTGTGGATTCTCGTGGCGCTCCTCATCAGGCTGGAATCGCGAGGACCGATCTTTTACAAGCAGGAACGTGTTGGAAAAAAAGGGGCAGTATTTTCCATGGTGAAATTCAGATCGATGCACCAGGATGCCGAAAAGGCAGGTCCTCAATGGGCGGGCAAGAAAGATCCTCGGGTGACGCGTGTGGGAAAATGGATTCGGAAGTTGCATATCGATGAGGTTCCCCAGACGGTGAACGTCCTGAAGGGTGAAATGAGCCTCGTTGGACCGCGGCCCGAAAGACCCGTTTTCGTTGAGGAGTTGTCAAAGGAGATTCCTCTTTACAAGCGAAGGCTCAACGTAAGGCCCGGTGTCACCGGGTGGGCTCAGGTAAAACACAAGTATGACGAAACCATCGATGATGTACGGAAGAAAGTTGAATACGATCTTTATTATATCGAGAACATGTCGCTTCGCATGGATTTCAAAATCATGCTGAGCACCGTTTCTCATATGTTGATGTGGAAGGGACAATAACATCGTATGAAGTTACACATGGTTGACGTTGTGGGGCAGTATAGAAAGATCAAACCCGAAATCGACTCGGCCGTCCAAGCGGTATTTGAGTCGGGGAACTTTATACTGGGGAAAGAGGTGGGAGAATTCGAATGTTCTGTCGCGGGATACCTTGGTGTGCGTTATGCGGTTGGTTGCGCGTCAGGGACCGATGCACTGCAGATTGCACAAATGGCATTGGAGATTGGCCCCGGAGACGAAGTCATTACTACCCCTTTCTCCTTTGTTGCAACGACCGAAACAATCGCTTTGCTGGGAGCGAAGCCGGTCTACGTCGATATCGATCCTCAAACATTCAATATCGATCCCAACAGAATTGAAAAGGCTATAACAAAGAAGACGCGCGCAATCATCCCGGTGCACCTGTACGGCCAACCTGCAGACATGGATGCTATTCTGGATATTGCAAAGCGGCACAACCTGAGAATAATCGAAGATGCCGCGCAGGCGATGGGGGCATCGTACAAGAAGAAAAAGGTGTGCGGGATCGGGGACATCGGATGTATTAGTTTTTTCCCGAGCAAAAATCTGGGTGCTTTCGGTGATGCCGGCATGGTTGTGAGCAACGACGTGGAGCTTGGTGAAAGAATGCGAGTGATAAGCATCCACGGCTCTAAAACGCGCTACCATCATGACATGCTCGGCGTGAACAGTCGATTGGACACCCTGCAGGCGGTGATTCTGAAAGTAAAGCTCAGCCACCTCGATTCGTGGAACAAGGCACGCAGGCAGTTTGCCCGTGTGTATGATTCCATGCTCAAAGATCTTCCTGTTATCCTCCCGCATGTGGTTGGAGAAGGCGAGCACATATTTCATCAATACACCATCCGCGCACCGAAGAGAGACAAGTTGGCCGAACACCTGAAGAGCAAGAACATCCCGCATGGTATCTATTATCCTATTCCTCTGCATTTGCAGAAAGCATTCGCATCTGCCGGCTCCAAGCAGGGAGATTTTCCCGTGACTGAAAAAGCCGCGGCGGAAGTGCTTTCTCTTCCGATGCATACACAGTTGACACCTGATCAGCAGAGCTACATCGTTGGTGCGATCAAGCAGTTCTACCAACAGTAACAACAACGAAGAACATCGATCATGCAGAAAGTTCTTGTCATTATCCCCACGTACAATGAGGCTGAGAATATCACCCGCTTGATTCCCTCGGTTCTCAGTCAAGCAGAAGGTCTGCACGTGCTCATTGTGGATGATGGATCACCTGACGGTACCGCGATGTTGGTCCGGTCAATGATGAACGGCGATGCAAGGATTCATATCCTGGAACGCGAAAAAAAACAGGGACTTGGAACTGCCTACAGGGCGGGATTCAAATTTGCAATCGATCATCACTACGATTGTATTTTTGAGATGGACGCAGACTTTTCACACAATCCGGACGAGATTCCGAACTTCCTCAAAGCGATCGAGAATCATGATCTTGTCCTCGGGTCCCGGTATGTCAATGGTATCCGGGTGCTCAACTGGCCAATGACCCGGTTGCTGCTGAGCTATTTCGCAAACATCTACACAAGGCTCGTCACCGGGTTACCGCTCTACGATGCAACTGGTGGGTTCAAGTGTTTTCGGAGAAAAGTTCTTGAGTCCATCGATCTCTCCCGTGTGAAATCGAATGGATACAGTTTTCAAATCGAAATGAGCTTCAAGGCATGGAAGAAAGGCTTTTCCATCCAGGAGATTCCCATTGTATTTCTTGATCGCCGCATTGGTGTTTCGAAAATGTCCCACCACATTGTGTACGAAGCGATGTTCATGGTTTGGAAGCTGAGGATTCGCAGTATTCTCAACCGCCTCTAAGGCCTCATGGACCTGTCGGTCATTATCGTCAACTACAATGTTCGTCAGTTTCTCGAGAACGCACTCGTCTCGATGATGCGTGCTCTGGATGGTTTGCACGGAGAGATCTTTGTCGTTGATAATGCCTCGGACGATGGCAGCGTGGAAATGCTGAAGACGAAATTCCCCGACGTCCGTCTCATTGCAAATGACACCAACCTCGGTTTTGCCCGCGCGAACAATCTTGCCCTGCAGCAAGCAAGAGGCAAATATCTTCTTCTGATTAACCCGGACACGATCGTGCAGGAAGACACCTTTCGTGTGATGATTGACTTTTTTGAGCGGAACCCGGACGTAGGACTGGCAGGATGCAAGATTCTGAATCCCGATGGCACGTTGCAGTTACCGTGTCGGCGCAGTTTTCCTACCCCGTGGGTGGCATTCACGAAAACGTTCGGACTGAGCGCTCTTTTCCCGAACTCCCGTCTTTTTGGCCGTTATAATCTTACCTATCTCAATCCTGATGAATCGTATGAGGTGGAAGCGGTGAGCGGCTCTTTTATGATGGCAACCCGCGAGGCATACGAGCGCGTCGGTGGGTTGGATGAAACTTTTTTTATGTATGGAGAGGATCTTGACTGGTGCTATCGCTTGTCACGAGCGGGCCTCAAAGTCTTCTACGTGCATTCAACAAAGATCATTCACTTTAAAGGAGAGAGCACGCGACGGAGTTCGTTAGATGAGATCAAAGTATTCTATCGTGCAATGGAGATTTTTGTGGAGAAGCACTTTGGCGCTTCGTTTTTTATAAAGTCTTTTCTCAAGCTTGGTATCGTGTTGCGGACTCTGGTTGCTGTTGTGGGAAAGTTGGGTCGGGCGATGATCTCAGTTGCCGCAGATACTCTTATTGTCGATGCCGCCCTTATCATGAGCGAGTTGTTGTATTTCGGACATCTTTTTCGCTTCCCTGCATATGCGTACCCGATCGTGTGGAGCATTCCAGCCGTGGTAGTTACCACGACGCTATGGATGCTGGG
>QKGJ01000013.1 GCA_003251275.1 Ignavibacteria bacterium | reverse complement strand
CACCTCACTACCACCCGGTTGGTTGTACCGATAGTAGTACATGATCCCATAGTGCGTAGGACCTTTCACTTTGAAGTTCGCAACGTAAATGCTGTCGCTCCCGGAATTTCTTGTCATGATCTGAACATCAGGAAAAGTCGACTGGGCTTTCCTCTGTACGCTTCTCCAAATGCGATCCCAGAAGTACACCTTCACAGTATCAGTCGCAAGGTTAAGCGGTACTGAGTACTGCGTTGCAGGTGCCATATCAACCTTCAAGGTCACATTCACCGAATCGCCAGCACCCAACAAACCCGCAGGGTTGATATCAGCGTAGTAGAATGGATCACTCGTTTGATTCGGATCAGTTGTCAGTATGTATGCTCTGTTTCCGTCACCTTGGGTTGCGGGGTGTTCGTAATTGTAACCATCAACATCACTCGAAAATCCAGGAAATCGCGTCACAGCCGTAATTGAATCAAGGTCCATATAGAACTTGTGAAATATCATGTCACCGCTGGTTCCCATAAAGCCGCTGAGAACATATTCGTATACATCCGGATTGAAAATGTTCGGAGTCATTTTTGTGCCTCCACCCCAGCCTTGAAATCCACCCCGCACTTCCATGGAATCACCCAGCGAGGGATTATACCAACCGAGGGTCTGGAAGGCAGCCATGTTGATATTCCAAAGTATGTTTGCCGTAACGGGTGTGTTAATCACTGAGTCATCATCAAAGAATGTTACGGGAAGAGTCCCGCCACCAACGGGGACTGTGTACTCTCGATTGGCCACGTTCTCCCAGTCTAGCCCGGCACGTGGAGTCTTGAGAAATTTATACTGTATTGCCTGGTTCTCAAGCAGCATGACTGTCTTCGTGTAGATGCTATCCCCGTCGCCATCAGACAATGTATCAGTAGAACTTCCCCAATTGTTAAAGCTTCCGGCAACGCGAACAATATCGCCGGCACCTGGCTGGAATGCTTCTTCAAGCATCTTAACCCTCATATTTACCTGGAACGTCACAGGTGCGTTGACTGGCGGGTTGTACACAGAGTCATAATCGAAATACACCACCGGAAGTGTTTGTGGACCGGCCACAACAGTGTAGGCCCTGTCGCTACCTCCCTCCCAATCCAATCCACCACGCAAAGTTTTCAAGAATTTATAGGTGATACCGCCCGTCGCAATTGATTTTGTGATAGTATAAATACTGTCACCGTCGCCGTCCGAAAGAGTATCGGTTGAGTTTCCCCAGTCGTTGAAGCTTCCGGCGACACGAACGATATCGCCGCTTCCGGGTTGAAACGTCCCCTCGAGCATTTTGATATTCATTCTTACCCCGAACGTCACATCGCCTGTTTGTGCCCACGATGGGGCGGTCCACAGACTGAGAGCGCAAAGGGCAAGCACAGCTGTTAGCAATTGCCTATACATTTCAGCCTCCTGTTGTGTGAAATTTGTTAATTATGGTGAGTTATGGTGTATGTTGCGGCAGTCGTGATTCTTCTCCTTCTTTCGACTGCCACGTTCTTGTTGTGTTGATTAGGTCAAGTTTGTTAGAACATGAGCGCTACCGCAAACTTATGAACGTTGCTCAACCTTCCGAAACTCTGGAATGCATAATCAAACTTCGCAATGAGTCCCGGTGAAACCTCATACCGTACTCCGCCACCGAAGGTGTACTCTTCTTCGCTGTCTTTTGTCCCCAACCCCTTGTATCCGCCGCGCAATGCTATGATTCGTTGAAAGAACTCGTATTCCGCACCCACGTTAATGCTTTCAGAATTATCATTCGGGTGGAGAGCGTCGGCAACAATCGTCAGTGCCTGGTCCTCATCCCTTAATGGCTCGTAGGCAAATCCAATCCTAAGTGTTAATGGGAGGTCAAATCCCTCAGTGGTCAGGTGTGCATTTATATTGGGATTGTTTCCTGCATTCGTGGATATATCTTTGAGCACCAGAAGGTCGTCCCCATCGATCTGCATTTTTGTCCCAAAGTTGGAAATCCCCGCTCCGAATCTTAATCCGGTGAAGGGCGTATCAAAAAGAGTTCCCACATCAAGCGCATATCCTGTCGCGCTTGAATTCCAGATATGCTCACTCACATACTTGAACGTACCACCTATCGAAAACCAGTCGGTAAGATTCTTTGCGTACGATACACCGATGGCAATACTTCCCACACTGAAAAACTCGCCAGTCCCCTCTGGCTGGTCGACCGTGGTGCGCTCCATCTCATCCGTAGACATGGATGTAAAGCTGAGTCCGACAGAGCCCAGCGACTCCAGCGGAAGCACGATCGCGCCGTAGTTCAGGTTCAGGTCTCCAATCCACGAAGCGTGATCGAACATTGCCTCTGCCGATTGCAAGCGCGCAATGCCTGAGACGTTCCAATAAATCGCAGAGGCATCCGAGGCAATTGCAGCGAACGCTCCCCCCATTCCCAATGCTCTGGCACCGACCGGGATACTTAGAAATTTTGCCGACGTTGTCCCTACTTTTGTGACTTGCGCGCGACCGCTGGAAAAGAATACGAGTGTGCCAAAGATGAACACGGACAAACATGATATTTTGTGGTTCACGAGCTTCTCCTTACATCAGACTTTGGATGAAGACAACGGGTCACTTAATCACCGCGAACTTTCCGACACGCTCACCAATCTCTCCTGCGTCAACGTGGTAAATGTACAGGCCGTAGGCAACCGAGAGATTATCGCGCGTCAACAGATCCCAGGATTCCGATCCATCAAGAATGCCCGACTCATGTTCGATCGTTCGAACAAGTTCACCGCTCACGGTGAAGATGCGGATCGTACATTTCTGAGGGAGATGTGTAAACTCAATTTTCCGCGGCCCGCGACCCGATGAATACGGGCTGGCTTCCTCCCACGACGCAGTTACTACGTATGGATTCGGGACCACTTTGATGTTGTTGAGACTATTCTTTGCGAGTTCATTATCAACGAATTGACCCTTAGTGGAAAATTCAAACACATCGCTCGCGCGAAATAGTTTTGAAAGGACTATGGTTGCGATGTCTCCATCAGTTGGAGCACGCCGCGTCGTGTCGAATACTGCAGAGAATTCCCACGAGATTGCAAGCGAATCTCTTGCATCGCGCTCAAGAAACACGATATGATCACGGAGATTTGTCGCAGAACCCCGGGCGCTGAAGATGCCAGGACCTCCAGTTTGATCAAACTCAACAAACGCGAAATCAATCTGTTTGTTTTCACTTGTGTTAATAACCTTGAAGTTCACCGAAATAGCCGGTTCTGGTCCTCTTCCAACGTTGAATGATGTAGACGTATCAGTGCCCAGAGGCCCAAACTCAACACGATAATCGGCAGGCTTTTGACCGCCAATAATAAAACCGACTTTCCATTGTGCCAACGTGAAATCCCACACACCGGAATTATTCCAGCCCGAGAGCAGGTTATTGACGCCGAACCTCTTTTCGTTTCTTAGAAAGAGCCTGAACCCATCGGTGATTGGCTGCTCAACCGTATCGGAAAGCATTCTACTTTTGTTGATAATCGTTCGCCATTGAGAAGAATCCGAACCGGTAACATCGCGCAACGTAAAGGACTTTGTTCGTACTGTGTCCGGCGGAGCAGGTGTTCCCCTGCCGGGATATAACGTGTCCTCAAACGTGATCTGGTATTTGTGATTATCGAGGATTTTCCTCGGGTCGACAATGTGGTAGTCGACTGTTCCTGTGGTTGTTCCCTGAATCAGTTTGATACTGCTGACGTTCGGACCCACGTAACCGGCGGCGGAGGCCTGAGGAGTTACGATTGCAACAGACGTCCCGATTGAAGTGACTTCGCTGGTCACGGGATCGATACTGATCTTCAGGTTACTTTCTGCAGGGGTGATTGAAAGTGGGGTATACCCTTGATCGAAAGCTCGAACAGCGTAATAGTATTTCTGGCCGTTGACAACGCTTGAATCAATCCAGCTATGAAGCAATCCAGTGTCCGTTCCCATATCAAACTGGACGCCGTTAAAGGGAATGGGGTGGAACCCTTTGATCCCATCCTTCAGATCAAATTGAGTGATCGGCCTCAGCCACGGGGCTGGACTTCCGTAAGCATCTCGAATCAATCGAGCGTCTTCAAATGCAGGATCAGTTGCACGGTATATTCTGTACCCTTCGAAGTCGAACTCAGGAGCCCCTGGTATTCCGGCGAGGAATCGGTCACGTGACTTCTCCGCGCCATCGTCCCAATACAATGTTACTTTCCGATCACCGGGTACTGCGGTTAGAACAGGCTCAACCGGCGCTTGTGCAAATTGATAGTCTTCCTCGTACGCGAGCCGCGCAAATTTTGATTTACGAATCGCATCATCTTTTGCCCCACTAATGTTTGCGTTCCCCGCTCGGACTGCCGCGCCGAAGACAACCGAATAGGAAATACGCTCGATCTGTCCGGCCTTCATCGGGAAGACGCCAGAAGAAACAAACAGGTCGCTTTCCCCGACTGGGATCAGCGCCGGATTGACAAATCTCCCTGGCAGCATAAACTCGCCCCAGAAGAACCCGTCCGCGGTTGTGCTGAAGTTGATCGCGCCCGCAGCGATATATTGAACGTTCGTCAATCCAACCATATCGGCTTCCGAGACATCTGTCTTATCGATGTTCGGTTCACCTGGAAAATTCGTCCCAACACCGGAGGTTGGTTTGCCGTCTCCTTCTCCAAAATCGCCGGTTCCCGGCGCGCCATCGAGACCGACATCATCGGCAAGCGTCCAGTCCCCATCGTTATCAATCCCATCATTTCGCGATTCATCAATCATCACGTCGATATCTTCATCAATGCCCTCATCCACCAGTCCATTGCCATCGTTGTCAATGCCGTCCGCGTATGCCTTATTTATCGATGCCGTTGTGACGTTATAAAGCGTTATTTGTCCATTCACAACATATCGACCACCATTGAGCGCAGCCGCATCAACAATGGCCTGTGTGATAGTCTGACTACCGACCTCACCATTGCCATTATTGTCAATGCCGTCCTTGTACGCTTTTCCTACATCGGTGGGGTCTTCATCGATCGCGCCGTTGTTGTTATCATCAATGGCATTTTCAGCGATTTCACCACTGATCATCGCTGACGTGACCAAGGGACTACCAGACTCGCCGGGAGTATCATTTGCGATCCGATCTGCAAATGTAACGCCCCGTTGAGCTCCAAAAGGAATATGCGTTGAGTCCTCGTCCACAAGTCCGTTTCCGTTATCATCAATCTGATTGCCGGGTATCTCCGTTGCGATCATTGCCCCTGTAACCTTGGGCCCAGAGGTTGAGTCAGGACTGTCACCATCGTTGTCAATGTGGTCAGTCGCGTTTCCCGGGGTTTCGAGGTACAATGTCGCCGCAGCTCCCACAAACGCACCCTGGAATGCCGGGTTCGAGCTCACACCGTCTGCATCAAGCGAGAAGGCAACGTCAAGGATCAAATCAAAATCGGGCTTGTCATCCTGTGAGTCTCCATCGCCTCCGACAAAATCCGCCAGCCAGAGTGTAACGGCTGCTTTCTTGATATCCTTTGTCCCATCGTTTTTGAATTCCTGTATAAAAAATGCCGCATCGGCCACTGAAACTTGTGACCATTCAAGCGCGCGAACATCCACCAGCATCCCAATCCCGCGCCGCGATGGATCAGTAGAGTCCGGGCGGTAGAGGAACCGATTGTAGTTATCGTCACCAGCTCGGTAGTACATTTCCTGGTCTGCACTAAATTGGTTTTTGCCAAAAAATCCGTTCCACGCCGCCCGATCAGGGTCATCGTCGCTTTCCGGCGGACCGGAGTTTTCTTTCCGCCATCCCGGATCATTGGGATCGCCAACCTTATCAGGCCAGAATGCGGGCCATGTACCGGGCTCATCGCTCTTTGCAATTTTCCCAGCGGTCGGATTGAAGTATCCCGGAACTGGATTCATATTCCAATCAGCACCGGTGGCCGGGTTCTCCCGATACGCCGGGAGATCAACGATGCGGACCACCCGTCCAGTGTCATCGACAACTTCTGCGCCGACGAACAATCCGAGAAGTGCAACGTAGTGCCGACCGGTATTCTTGGGCCACTCATAGGGTACACCCTGACCGACACCTGTTCGGCCGGAAAACACAAAATTAAAGACGCTTGTCCGTAGATTGTTCCCATCTATTTCAGTTCGACGGCGAAGAGTTGGATCTACCCGCTCGGTACTGGGGATATGCTGTGCAAGTGCTTCACCTCCGAAAAAGGATGCGAAGACAACGCTCAGAAAACAGATCTTAAAACTCATGCAATCGTTCTCCTTATATTGCAGCAATTTTCTAAAAACCAATTTCAAGGCCGAACTGAATCTCCCGTGGCTCAGAGTAATAGTCGGGCCGGATCAGATACTCCTCCACAGTGTTGATTCCGTTCACTGGCGTAGTGTT
>QKGJ01000196.1 GCA_003251275.1 Ignavibacteria bacterium | reverse complement strand
GCAACGCTGACGTTCGCAGGGATAACCGCAAACGATGCGAAGAAGGCGTTGATGCGATCTCCCAAGGAGACTTCGTACAAGTACACAAGGCCGCACACTCCGATCAAAATGTAATTGACGAAGGGAATGGTTTTGGAACGGACCGTATCGCGAAGAGGAATCATGAGTCACTCTCTTTCCCTAGACAGTGCAATGAGTGTAGGTAATAGAGGAGGAATAGTCAATCGGCCTTTGTTGCATTTCGGAATCGGTATTGGTATCTTTTTTTCAGGTCGTCATCATCCGAACACCTTCTCATTGCATGCCTCTTGTTCCACCATATATTGAAACGCTCGAACCGTACAAGCCGGGAAAACCGATCAGGGAGCTTCAGGAAGAACTCGGTCTCACCGACGTTGTAAAGCTAGCCTCAAACGAAAATCCGCTCGGCCCCTCTCCCCTTGCCGTGGAGGCGGTTCGGAACAACTGCTCCGAGCTGCAATTGTATCCCAACGGCGGCCTCGACCTTCGACAGGTTCTTGCAGAACGATTCCATCTCAAGATCGGCAACGTCATTACCGGAAGCGGCTCCGAGAGCATCATGTCCAACATCATTAGGACGTTTCTTGCCGATAACGAAGAGGTATTGACCTCGGAGGGAACGTTCGTTGGCCTGTATGTTCTCGCCCGTTCACGAGGCGTGAGGATGGTAACAGTTCCCCTGCGTCATTACCATTTCGATCTGCCCGCCATTGCCCGGGCAATTACCGAGAAAACAAAAATCATCTATCTCGCCAATCCAAATAATCCCACCGGGACGCTGTTCACCAAAAAGGAATTCGATCTTTTTATGAAGTCGGTTCCATCGCACGCGCTCATTATCCTGGATGAGGCGTATTTCGAATACGCAGCGGCCAACCCCGAATACCCGGACTCGATGGAGTACCGGTATGATAATGTCATTACGCTCCGGACTTTTTCGAAAGTGTACGGATTGGCAGGTATGCGCATCGGATATGGATTTGCCCACGATGAGTTGATTGCGAACCTGTTGAAAGTGAAACTTCCCTTCGAGCCGAGCACACCCGCCCAGGCCGCCGGGATTGCCGCGCTGGATGACAACGGGTTTCTCGCAAGAGCGGTCGCAATCAACACCGAAGGAAAAGTGTTCCTCGGTCAAGCTCTTGAGAATCTCGGTCTGGAAGTTGTTCCGACCGAAGCAAATTTCTTTCTTGTTTCGCTCGAAAGTGAACAGGAGGTACAACGCATGTACGATGCGTTGCTCCAACTAGGGGTTATCATTCGGCCACTTCGGGCTTTTGGTCTCCCTCACTGTCTCCGCATTACTATCGGAACGCAGGCGCAAAATGAAAAGCTCATTCACGCACTTCGGGTTGTCCTCGAACAATCGAAGGTAGAGCCATAGTAATGCCGCCAGACAATCGACACATTCATCTGATTTTGTTTCTGCTGCCGCTTATGTTCGTGGGCATTTCTTGTTCGGCTCTGCGGGGTGTCAAGGATGCACTTACCAACCTCTCTCGCTGCTCTTTCAAAGTTGAAAACATTGCCGGCTTCTCCCTCGCAGGAATTCCCCTGGGGAACAAGAGCAGCTACAGCGTAGCGGACGGATTGACGCTCGCCGCTGCATTCGCCCGCAATGAGCTGAGAGCCTCGTTCACATTGAACGTAGCGGCAATCAATCCGAATGACGGCACCGGAGGAACCCCCTCCTCTTCTGCAACGATGACGCGATTTGCATGGACATTGCTGATCGATAACACTGAGACTATTCGGGGGGATATTGCTGAACCGGTCACCATCCCGGGCACCGGACAGCAGTCGATTATTCCACTGACAATGAGCCTTGACTTGTTTCAATTTTTTCGCAATCGTGGATACGAGGGTCTACTCAACCTCGCGCTCGCCCTTGGCGGTGTGAATAGAACAACGACTGCAATAACACTCCGGGCTCGTCCGACTATTGACACTAGATTTGGCCCCATCAATTACCCGGAAGAGATTACAATCGTTGACACGGAGTTCCGATCGAAGTGAATTCGCTTCACGCAGAAATGATCATTAGTTAAGAGGAATCGCCATGCAAGTGTTCAAGACTGAAGAGAAGAAAGCGACAGCAGCGGACTTTCTTCCCATTAACGGAACGGATCACGTCGAGTTCTATGTCGGCAACGCAAAGCAATCGGCTCATTTTTATCGTTCCGCGTTCGGGCACAGTCTTGTCGCATACAGCGGCCCGGAGACCGGCCAGCGCGACAAGGTCTCTTATGTTTTGCAACAGGAAAAAATTCGTCTCGTTCTTACGACACCTATTGCGCCCGAAGGTCTCATCGCCGACCATATTAAACTTCATGGCGATGGCGTAAAGAGCATTGCACTCTGGGTGGATGACGCCGAATCAGCATATCGCGAAACGACAAAACGCGGTGGGAGAAGCATTATGGAGCCGCGCGTTATGAAGGATGACAAGGGAGAAGTGAAGCTCTCCGCAATTGCCACGTACGGCGACACCATTCACACATTTGTTGAGCGGAAGAACTACAAAGGCGTCTTCCTCCCTGGCTTCGTGGATGTCCCCGGACCAGACGCAGTTGCTCGTCCTGTTGGTCTGAAGTACATCGACCACATGGTTGGTAATGTCGGATGGGGTCAGATGAATGTCTGGGTAAAGTTTTATCAGGATGTCATGGGGTTCCGATTGTACCAACACTTCGATGACAAGGATATCAGCACCGATTTTTCCGCGCTTATGTCCAAGGTGATGGCCAACGGCAACGACCGCATTAAATTCCCGATCAACGAACCGGCGGAAGGAAAGAAAAAATCACAGATCGAGGAATACCTGGACTTTGATAGAGGCCCCGGCGTTCAACACATCGCGATGCTCACAGATAATATCCTCAAAACGGTCAGTAAGCTTCGCGAGCAAGGAGTAGAGTTCCTGCGCGTTCCCCATACATACTACGAAGAGTTGACCGACCGAGTCGGCAAAATCGACGAACCCATCGAAGAACTCGACCGGCTCGGCATTCTGGTCGACCGGGACGACGAAGGATACATGCTACAGATATTCACCAAACCTGTCGAGGATCGTCCGACACTCTTTTATGAGATCATTCAGCGCAAAGGCAGCAAGAGTTTTGGGAAGGGAAATTTCAAAGCGCTCTTCGAAGCAATTGAAAGGGAGCAAGAGTTGCGAGGAAACCTCTAATTTCATCCGTCGCGGTTGACGTTTGTTCCGCGTGAGTGTATATTTGAGTCCATCATTTCGGTCAACCGGTAATTGAGGAGTTTGTATGTATCCACTGAAGAAGGGTAAGGTCACGAGTCAGGCACACGTGGGTCTTCCGAAAGGAACCTTCGAAGAGGAGCATGGACGGAAAGGCTTTTTCGGAAAGTCCGCCCACCTGTATCATGCCAACCCTCCCACCGGGTGGATCCGTTTCGAAGGGAAGCTTCGTCCACATTGCATTGACTGTAACAAGCTGGAACCAACCGATCACAAGGATCGTAAAGGTGCTCCTGTTGCCTTTCTTGGCAATAACGATCTCAAAGTATTCGTCTCACGCCGAACCGAGCCGATGCCATTTTACTACCGGAATGCCGACGGCGACGAGCTGTACTTTGTTCATCGCGGAGAAGGAACCATTGAGACGGACTTCGGGCCGTTGAGTTTTGAAAAGGGGGATTACATCATTATTCCCCGCGCGGTAACATATCGAATCGTTCCAAAGACAAAAGATAATTTCTTTCTGCTGATCGAGTCGAAGACGGAGTTTGAACAACCAGACAAGGGGCTCATTGGTCAGCATGCGTTGTACGACCCCGGTGTTATCGTGACGCCGGAACCGCAGCCATACCTGGACGACAAAAAGGAGTGGGAAGTTCGGATCAAGGTCGAGGATGAATTCTCATCTCTGTGGTATCCTTTTAATCCCATTGATGTTGTCGGTTGGAAGGGTGACCTGACCGTGTGGAAGCTCAATATGCGCGACATCAGACCTATCATGAGTCACCGCGCCCACCTGCCGCCGAGTGCACATTCGACCTTCGTGACACAGGGTGCGATCGTCTGCAGTTTCCTCCCTCGTCCGCTGGAAGAAGACCCCGAGGCCCTCAAGGTTCCCTTCTTCCACCGCAACACGGATTACGATGAATTCATTTTCTACCACGACGGCAATTTCTTCAGCCGTGACAACATTACGGCAGGCATGGCAACCCTGCATCCTCGTGGAATCCATCACGGCCCCCACCCAAAGGCACTGGCGAACCAGGCAAAGAAGACCCACACAGATGAATACGCAGTGATGCTGGACGGCCTGAACCCGATGCATGTCCTGCCCGCCGGGGATGCTGCCGAGTGGAAGGAATACTGGATGAGCTGGATGGAAAAGAAGTAGAACCTCACCACGCGTACATGCTCGCTTGTTCACTCCGATGATACTCAAGTTCTTGTGTCCCCATTGTACGGACGCCGCAAGGACGTCTGTCCCTCACACCCGCCATCAAGTCCCGGGATAGCGAATGTCTGAACTTTCTCACGGCATTCTTCAGAACATCCTACGGGCGCAAACAGTAGACGGCGTTCCGCCATCCGAGCCGATTGTATCTCACACCAGCATCGGCGCCCTTCTCGAAACTCAGGTCGATCAGTACGAAGACAAGATCTTTCTTATTTTCTATGATGATGGCGGACACCGAAAAGAATTCTCTTATCGTGAACTGTACGAGGAGGTCTGCAAAACAGCAAATTTCCTGAAGGCGAAAGGGATCGGCCCGGGCGATCGGATCGCCACGGTATCGCATAACCACTCCGATGTGGTCATTCAATATTTCGCTGCCTTTCTTCTGGGTGCAGTCGTTGTTCCGATAAATATTGGAGAAGACGACAAGCGGATAACTTACATACTCTCCAACTCGAACACCAAGCTCGCATTTGTGCGGGATGAGTACGTGGAGAGGATTGTTGCGTTACAGGATGATGTACCCTCGATGAAGGTCATCGTCCAGTGTGGAAGCCGCAAGGTGACCGACATTCCGTTTTACCCGGCCGAGATTTCCCAGCTGCCAGCACGCTTTTCACCCTCAAAGAGGATTACTCACGACGATGAAGCGCTGATCGTATACACCTCCGGAACAACCGGTCTTCCGAAAGGGGTCGTTCTTAACCAATACAACCTGCTGGTGGATGCCCATGCGATAACGGATTGGCACCGTCTCTCCGATGACCAGCGGATGATGTGCGTCCTTCCGATTCACCATGTCAACGGTACGGTAGTCACGCTGATGACGCCGCTCTATTGTGGGGGGAGTGTGGTCCTGAACCAGCGCTTTCGTTCGGAAAAATTCTTCGAACGCATCAGTATCGAAAAGGTACACGTTGTCAGCGTTGTGCCGACGCTCTTGCAGTTCCTGCTGCATGCAAAGATCCAGCTTGGATCGTACATTCTTGGACAATTTCGCCACATCATCTGCGGCGCGGGTCCGCTCACGGTCGATCTCGCGATGAAATTTGAGGATCATTTCAACATCCGCATCGTTCACGGCTATGGTCTCTCCGAAACGACATGTTATTCCTGCTTCCTCCCAATTGACCTGGAAAGAGCAAACCACAAACGCTGGCTTTCCAAGTACGGCTTTCCCTCGATTGGCGTTGCCATGCCGGTCAATGAGATGACGATCCATGATGAAAGGGGGAATGAAATAAATGAGGGAGAACGGGGTGAGATTGTCATCCGCGGCCACAACGTAATGAAGGGATATTTCGAGAATCCCGAAGCAAACGAAAAGACCTTTGCCCATGGATGGTTCCGGAGCGGTGACGAAGGTTTCTATCAGATAGATGATGAGGGAAGGAAATTCTTCTTCATCACGGGACGCCTGAAGGAACTGATAATTCGCGGAGGCGTCAACATTTCCCCATTCGAGATCGACGAAGTGCTGATGAACATTCCCGGTGTCGCCGCAGGTATTGCGGTGGGTTTTGAGAATGAGTGGTACGGCGAGGAGGTGGGCGCCTATGTGAAGCCCAAAGATGGACTCACACTTTCAGAAAAGGACATCCTTGGTATCTGCCGCAAGCAACTCCCCTTCTCAAAAGCGCCGAAGGTTGTTATTTTTGGGGACGATCTTCCCGTCACCTCCACCGGCAAATACCAGAGGAATAAGTGCAAGCACCTGTTTGCAAAATGGAAGGCGGTGCAGTTTAATGAGAAGAGGGGCGACCCGAAGCAAGAATAAGGTGAGGTGGGCACTGAATGTTCTAGCCAGCATGGTTGTCGCAGGGAACATCTTCACTGGATGTGTTTTGTTGGCATCGGGGTGCGGCCCCAGTAAAGGGGCGATCAAAGCACACGATTACCTTCATTACAACATTCGAGGTTGGACGTGCCTGGTCACGGGCGGTACGTCAAAAACAGGAGACACCCTATCG
>QKGJ01000318.1 GCA_003251275.1 Ignavibacteria bacterium | reverse complement strand
ACCGTCGACAAAATTATGAATCCAAGACTTATAAGCGTGACAGAATCAGCAGGGATGATCGAAGCCATTCGCTTGATGCGTACCCACGCTATTCGCCGAATTCCAGTCGTGAGCAACGACGGCACACTGGTCGGTATTCTGTCGGCAGACGATGTGTTGGACCTTCTTGCCGAGGAGTTGTCGGAACTGGCAAAAGTCTCGCCACGTCAACAGACACGAGAGATTCGCTCCAAGCTTCCTTAACCAGGCTCTTTCAAAGCATCTTTCGCCATTCGCAATCACAATTTTTTCCTGGGTCGACGCAACGCGCAAAAATTCTTTCGGGATCATTTCGTCTTCCCTGAGGATAATCCCTTGTTTGCTGATGGGGGCGGTGACGATCAGGAATTGCGGGTCAGGATGGTCGAGGCCTACTGCGTCAAAGATCAACAGGGCCGCCCGGAACTCGTCGATGGCAAACATCAATTGCCGATCATCCCCTTGGTCGGGGTGGTCCAGGATCAGAAGTGCAGGCTCTTGCTTTGGCCGCGTTACAGCGAAAAAGATATGGAGCGGTTCATGGATCAGGTCGGACAACGGACCGACAAAATCTTGGGACGGCCGCAGAACAGTCTGTTAAGGGCTGAAAACAGTGGTTAGCTAAGCTGGCGATCAAGACAAAAAAAGATAACGTCAAAGCCTTTTGCGAACAGTCGGCCTATTGCGATCTACAACAGAAGGGGTTGATTCCCGGTTGGAGCAAGCAGGTGAACACGATGACGATCAGGAAGGCGGCACATGCCCCCTTGCCAACAATCGATCATTGCGCAATTCACGGTTATGGACAAATCTCTTCAGAGCCTCCTTTCTGAAAAAGAGCGCCTTCGATGCGGTTGCGGCCATTTTGCTTGGCTTTGTAGAGGAGCACGTCGCAGGCGTTGAACAGTTCTTCGGGCAGAACCTCGATGAGCCCGGACAAGGTCAAAACACCGATGCTCACGGTGACATGGTCCGACACTGCAGACCCTTTATGCGGCAGGGCAAGCGCCTCTATGCCGGAACGGATGTCCTCGGCTACCTTGAGTGCGTTTTCATGGTTCGTCGCGGGCATGATACACGCGAATTCCTCGCCACCGTAACGGGCCACGGTGTCAGAGGGACGTTTGAGCACTTTCGAGAAGAACTGGGAGATCCCACGCAAGCAGTCATCACCATGCAAATGGCCATATATATCATTAAATTGCTTGAAGAAATCGATATCAACAAGGAGCAGCGACATAGGAGCGCCTGATCTGTTTTGTCGCTTTATCTCCTTGGGAAAGGTTTCATCAAAAAGCCGCCTATTGACAAGACCAGTGAGAGAATCCTTACTGGCCAGTTTTGCCAATTCCCTATTAATGGATTCAATCTCGCGGGTGGATGTTTCCACAAGCCGATGCAGCACACGCATGGTCCGGAACTGACGGGACTCTTCGAGTCGGGGATCATATCCGTCTTCAGTGACTGCCGCTGTATCCGAATCCCCTTCGGAAAGAGAGAGGACGGTCATTGTCTGGCTAAAGAAATAGGTCTTGCCGGATTGGTGACGGAAGTATTCTCCATAGCAGAAGAAACCGGACGAAGGGGCAATATCTTCCAGGGACGAGAGCTCAACGGCGATATCCACCCCCAGAATCCAC
>QKGJ01000367.1 GCA_003251275.1 Ignavibacteria bacterium | reverse complement strand
TTGGAGATAAGAGTCCATAAGTGCGAAAAACTCAGTTTCAAATTCATACTGACTGATTCCAAACCTGTTCGCGAGGGAGGTGCCAAACGGAATGTTGTTTGAGGCATCAATCATAAGGTCACGCACGTCATGGAAGGTACCTCCTTGACCGGCCGGATCTGTCATATATCTGACTGCCAGCCAAAACATCGGATAAGAATAGAACATGCCTACGCCTTCAGGGACAGTAGGGAGTTCCCAGGAATGATGAATTGAAATTACGTTGATCCCTCCATAAGCAGCAATGAGGCTGTCAAATCTTGCCTGGCTGTCGATTTTGATGTAGAAATTATCATCTGAGATTTCCATTGCTGCTCCTTCAGCAAACCATGAATACAACCTCTCATCATTCGCTCCAATAATGAGTGTCTGTACAACATGCATCATTTCATGCCTGACCAGTGGGACATATTTGTCTAGCGCTGTGTGCCCGAGTTGAGTTCTTTGAGGATGATCGGGCGAATAGATCAGATATCCGCCATAGTATGCTTGGCCACCCCATTGTTGAGGGAAATAGTTTTTATACGCGTAAATGTGGATTTTCCCATTCCGACCTGCCGGGAATCGCAATATCGAGAGATCCGTAATCCCCAGTTTCTGAATAATTATCGCGTATGCCTCTTCACAAATCTGAGACAGGAGTTGTCTGGCTTCGAGACTTGCTGCGTCACTGTAAATGACAAAGTTCTCGCTCTCGTACGGATTGCCGTCGTGGGGCTATGGTGTTCGTCCGGTCTCATACCAGGAACCGCTGTCAACCATTTTCTTTTCCGGTTCAGTTGGAGAATCCTTGCAGCCGAACAAGCTCAGGGAAAAAATACCGCAAAGGATAATCAGAGATTTTGAGATCTGATTCTTCATAATATTATCCTCCTGATAGTTGATTCTGTTTTCTGATATACCACACTCGAATTCGTTCATACTCTGCTCGGAATCCTCAAGAGGGGTTGACAATGCAAACTCCGCTTCCTCTGGGCGCTCGTCGCGGCGACAGCAATGCTCAATTCTCATAGTCCAGGTGGACTGTCTTGAGCCTGTTGTAAAATCGACGTCCTTTCGCCAACAAACCGGGGACCTCACGTACAGGATACTTCCTCAGCAAGGAGAGCTGCCTGCTCGGGGCAACACCATGCTTATAAAGATCGTGATACTCCGAATAGAACTCCTTGAGGGGGAGCCTCGTCGGAAGTAGCGTATGAATGAAGTCAAAGCAGTCGTAGTTGCGCGTGATGAGCTGATCTCCCACATCCTGCATCAAGTCGGTTCCCGGCAGCGGGGTCAGCACGGCGAATGAAGCATAGTCCAGCTCTAAATGACGGCAGTATCTCCTGAGTGCGGCGAAGTCTTCACGACCAAATTCCGGTCGTATGATAAAGGATGCGTACACGTCTATGCCGAGATCGGCGAGAATCTGAATCGCCTTTTCATTGTCTTCAGTCGTCGAACGTTTTCGAATGAAGTCCAAGTCTTCGTCCCGAAAGAATTCAATGCCCACAAAGACACGCTCCAATCCGACTTCTCGCCAGGCCTTCAGCAGAGGAACGTTTCTCGTAATCGTATCGCTCCTTCCATAGAGAAAGTACCGTTTCCTTATTCCCGACTCACGAAGCAAGCGAGCAAGCTTGGTCATTCTCGGCACGTCGATTAGAGATTCATCATCGGCAAAGAAAACGCACTCCTCTTCTATTCCGGCCAACTCTTCCAGTACGCTCTCTGGCGTTCTTTTGAAATACCGTCCTCCCGTTAGCTTCCATTCAGCACAGAACGTGCACCGATATGGACATCCCTTGGAGGTGCGAATCGAGGCCAACGGTTTCATCCAGTCCGAGTAGTAGCGTTTCCGATATTTGGCGGTTAGGCTCCTGGCTGGAAAGGGAACAGCATCAAGTTCAATCGTTGGTTGAGGTTCGGTTCTCGTAACGTCATTTTGTTGCGTCAGGATCGTCCCTTGAATCCCTTCCAGAGTGGCTCCCTTTGTGAACCGTGCCACGATTTCTCTGAACGCAGATGTTCCTTCTCCAACGACAGTGACGTCAATGGGGGGCGAGAGAAAATCCGCAGGCATTACCGTGGCGTGATGACCTCCCACTACTGTGAGAACCTGTTTTTTCCACGCCTTTATCTGTGCGAATAGATTTCTGACGACATTCACATGAACCGTGTAGGCAGTGATCCCGACAATGTCAGGATTGAAGGCAGCAAGCGTGCCCTGCAAGTCATCTTCCAAACGCAGGTCGAGTATGCGAACATCGTGTTCCGGCAACACGCCGGCTGCAACATACTCCAGCGCCAGCGGTTCAAAAATGAACACATCATCCCCGCCAATTGCCATCTCCGGCTTCGGTGGCTCGATCAGTAGTATCTTCATCTATATTATCCCTTCACCAAGAGGATACTGACTTTCGTCCATGGAGGAGATTCCTGCCTTCTCAATTGCGTGTCCTAATGATCATCAGGAGCAAAACTAAAAACGGAGATGATTAGAATCCTCTTACCTTTATTCCACCGTTGGCAGAGTTCAAAGCAATTGTCCCACGCCCGTCACCGAGTGTTCCACGCAAAGATCTTGATGTTTCTACTCTGTTTTGAAGCGCGAGATTGGAAACAACAATGCTCCCGTTCGCAACTCTGCCTTCAAATTGTGCTGATGTACTTAGTGGGATGTCCAGCGCTATGTTACCGTTTGCCAAGCTCATGGTTACGGTACCATCTACAGGTAAAGTCACCTTGCTGTTGATCTCACCGTTGACAAGATCCACAGAAACATAGCCGACGATCTCATCCAGGTTGATCGAACCGTTCACACTTTTGATAACTATGTCCGTGTTCCTGGGCAGCGTGATTGTGTAGTTGACAACGTAGCTCCGTCCCTCCGATTGCGTTGGCTGTGTCGTCTTAACAAAGACCTCACCGGCTAAATCTTGGACAACCACCTGAAGCTCTCCTAGATGCGCTGCAGCATCTGAAGTACTTTCTGATCCCACGATCCTTTCACCGGAAATCCTGATCGAGTCGGGGGTGGTTACTTCGATGATGTGTACTGACCCGTTGATCGCATTCAATCTGAAGAGCGAGCGGTTTGCAGCATTTAATGAAAACGAAAAAGTCTCGCGCGCTATGAACTTTGTACTCCTCACCTGGTCAATTTGCGTTGAAGTTATGTTGGTTTCGTCGTCGCAACCCATTAGAAGTACGGTGTTCGCTAATAGAGCGAAAATGAGTGTGAGCTTTGTTATACCTTTCGTCATTGGTCTCCTTTGTTTTGTTTCTTCCGCACCGGATTAACCCCCAAGAAATTCGTATGCATTACTAGAAGATGTAACCTACGCCGACTGAGAGATCTCCCCCGTTGTAGTTTCTGCGCCCACCTATGGAGTATTGAAATCGCCCATCAGGTTGTAGCCTGCATTAACGCCCAGTTTGAAATAATTGCTCAGAAAGAAATCAACTCCCGCACCGAGGCTTCCGATGAAGAGATCATAGACCTCCGAACGAGCTTCCAAGCTCCTCTTTTGCTCTGAAAAACAAATAGATCAATTCCGGACTCTGAGCGGTTGTCATTTCCGATTCCATATTCAATATGGAATCGATAGTAGGCAATCGAGATTCCACCATGCGTGTCGACGACAAAATCGGACTCGTCATATCGTTTGATACCGTTCCGCACTCGACATTCCTGAAGTGCCCTGATAAACTCCTTTTTTCCCTCCACACGATCGCGCCATTGCGGAATGTACATCACAACCTCGTCATCGAGCATGTCATCAATGCGTTCTAAGTGGCCTTCAAGCCAGGAATTAATAAGTCTATGGATGTTTTCGATTATCACTCTTCTACTTGAAGTCGACCGTTGATTCGTCATCGTGATGGAATCTATGTGAGGATACGTGCAATGTAGGAGGCTGTTGCGGGGAACAAAGGAAATCCCTCCGAAGCTCTACATGACCCTCTGAAAGTCTACTTGAGGTCGTACCGGAGTAGTTTCACCTGGGACAATGCGGCCGCACATCATATACATGAGGGGTTCGAAAACATCAACAAAGAGGCTGCAAGGCGGAACCGTAGTCCGCAATGGAAACATGAAAAGAGAGAATACCTTAACAAGGCCGGTCAGCCAGATGTCAATCAGGTAGTGTGCGTAAAGGGCAGACGCTGGAGACTAGTTTCTCCCGGCGCGAGATCGGAGTTGTTTGTACACCTTTGAACTCAAGGGAAGGGCTTCACCGGTCTTCAACTGTATCTCATACACTCCTCCACCCTTGTGTCGGTACGATTCGGTCTGATCGATGTCAACAATGTAGGAACGATGAACCTGCAGAAACCTTTTCGGGAGGATCTGTATCAGGCGATTCAGGGGTTTTTCAATGAACTCCGATTTGCCGTCGTTGAGGCACATCTTTACCAAATAGCCCTGCGCCTCAAAGTACCGGATTTCGTTCATGGAAATGAGATGATTGGAGTTTCTGCGGCGAACGACGAGATACTTGATGCCAGTGTCCGTCTTCTCAATGGTCCCAAAGTACCTGTCCAATGCTGTCTTCAACCGCCCTCGATCCACGGGTTTCGGTACGAAATCCAGGATGCCGTAATCGAATGCCTCGAATGCTTGCTCTGTGTGGGCGGAGACAATAATTGTGTGGAATGATTTCGATACCGCTGACTTCAATATCTCGTAGCCATTCTCTCCCTTGAGGTTGAGATCCAACAAGCAGAGGTCGATGCTGTACCTCGCCAGATACTCCACCGCGTCGTCCATTGTGTGCCGGACATCGATCCGCTCAGCCTTTGATCCGAGGATCGACTCACACATTTCCTTTATGTCCTCCGCGATCGGCGGCTCGTCTTCGACGATCAGGAGCTTCATATCATCGTTTCTCGCGTACTTGTATAAGCACTTCCCACTTCGAGTCCTTCACTCCATAGTCCACACTCCATCGTTTGGGATACCGCTCCTCCAGGCGGGCCTTCACATATTTCAGCCCCATCCCTTCTTCAAGATCGAAAGTGCTTTTGATGTCCTGCAACAACGATCCATCGTTCTGCATGCAGTACCGTACATTGCCGTTCTGTTTCTCGTAGGTAAGCCAAAATGTCCCACTTTCCTTGGGCTTGAACGCATGTGTCAATCCGTTTTCAACCAACGTGTGAAGTATGAGGGGCGGGATCATTGCCCTCTCCGGAATCCCTTTCGTTATGAAGTTGTAGCGTGCATCCCATCTGTATCCCATGACCCGCAAATGATACTCGCAGAGTTCGATTTCCTGCATGATGGGAATCTCCTTCTTGGCGAGTATATCGTTGAAGATCCTGAATTCGCTCGCAAGAGCCTGTATCAGTTGGTCTGCTGTCTCGGGCTCTCTCCTGGCAAGTGACTTGACAGAGGAAAGAGTATTGAGGATGAAGTGCGGTTGGATTGTCTTCTTGAGCAACTCTGTTTCCAGTCTCCGGGCCCTCCCCTCAATAGCCCTCTGCAATTCCTGCTGTTCATACACCTGACGGCCGGCCACGGCGATCCACGAGAGCAGAAGGACGTACCGTGATACTTCGAACAACGGCGGTGGGATAGGAACGTCAAACACGAGGAGCAATGATGGGATGCCGTATACTATGTAGCCAGCCAGCGCGATGAAACTGCCCGGTTCTTTACTTTTCGCTGAATAGATGAGGAGAGACAGTGCGTAAGGCGTGACGGCTGCTCGAAGCCAGTCATAGTTCAGCAGCTTGAAATAGGACGCATTCAAGTTTACTGCATAGAAGAGGATCAGAACTGTGCAAAAGGAAGCGGCGTGAAGAGTCCGTTTGGGAATGCCAAACGAAAACAGGATGAAGAAGATAATTGCCAGTTCGGTCAGATAGAAGCCTCCGACGAAGAGAGGATCCAGGGCACTCACCGTGTCCAAAGAAATATTCCAGTAGAGTTCTGCAAAGAGGACCACTCTCGCGGTCATGATACCAAAACAGACTAGAGCATAATAGAGGTAGTTCTTGAATCTGCCACCGGCTGCATAGAGTGCAAGTCCAAAGAGAGTCCCAGCAAGGCAAACTCCCATGAATGGTAGCTGAACGATCAAGCCTTCGGTTCGGAATACCTCCATTGGATTGCCGGGGTCCAGTCTGGCGTTGAACAATGCCCCAGAGGGCGCAGACGCGTGAAAGTTTGAAAAGCGGATACTCAGAATGTTCTCGCCACTCTCCGACACCACAGTCCCCGCAAACAGAGTTTTTCCAGGTCGTTCCTCATCCTGACTCTGGCCGACGATTCCGTTTGACCCAACGTATTGACCATTCCAGTACACATCACATGCAGAGTGAAGGAAGGTGATCTTCAAAGTAATTGTGGTGGGTTCTTTTCTTGATGGGATGGCTGTCACCCTGGACCTCAGCCAGTAGATTCCCTTTTCTTGTATTGGGAGATC
>QKGJ01000142.1 GCA_003251275.1 Ignavibacteria bacterium | reverse complement strand
CTCAATTGATGAGCTCGGTTCACTCATTCGCCTGGCGAAGGAAAAACTTGCCGAAATCAATGTTGCGGAAGGAGAAGCTTGCCTGCGTTCCGGAAATCTCGAGCGTGCGGAAGAACATTTTTCTCTCGCGAGTGAACACGCTCTCTCAGATACCCTCCTCAATCGTATCGATATGCTCCGTAATAGGAGTAGGAAGAAGAACGCGGCCGGTGTCAAGGTGCCGCTCCCTTCTGGAAAAACCTTTCATGAGGCGTCCTGTGGGTGCGATACGTCCTGCTCCTCCGGTAAAGTCATGATGGCTCAAGATGATTTTGCCATGGGTCGGGATGAGATGTTCAACCTTCTCCTTGAAACGTACCCTCCTGAATTAAAAGCCCGCTATACAGAGTGTTCCCGCGATTTTAAGGATGCGATTCTTCTTGCCCACGAGGGGCGCGATTCGGAAGCACTGAATTCTCTTGCCACAATTTCCGCAGATTCTAGGGACGATCTCTTCTTCTATGAACGTGGGACGATTTTCTGTCGTTTGGGTAATTATGAAGAGGGTCGCCGGGATATCGAAAAGGCTCTGAATATCAACCCTGGGAACAGGTATATCTTTGAGACGCTTGTCGATGCAGAACTTGAGTCCGCCACATCGGACCGGGCTGAACGGCGACTCCAATCCGTCCTTAATGATGCGGATTTTAGTGGTTTTGCACATTCTCGTCTGGCATCGCTTTATGCTGCTCGGGGCCTGTTAGAAAAGGCGATTGTACACGGTAAAATGGCTCTTGAACGGGACCCCAAAGATCAGCAGATGCTGCTTTTGTGCGCATCTCTTCTTGAGCACAATGGCTTGGATGACGAAGCGGAAGCTTTTCTGCTGAGACTTCCCGGACACGGCTGTTCATCGGGTATCAGTCTTCCGCTAGCTGAATTTTCGCTCCGGAAAGGGAAGAGACTCGACAAAGCACTGGAGTCATTCAAGGGTGCTCTCAGGGGGGATCCGGAAAACCCGAGGTGGCTTGTTCGTATCGCACAAGTCTATCTGGCGCGTGGATGGCGTAAGGAAGGGATTGAACTATTGAAACAGGTAGTTATCCATCCGTCTCTCGATGATTCTTTGCGACATGAAATTGCAACTGGTCTCGGAGAATCAGCTAGCTAGAGTTTTTGCAACGTTCTGTAATCCATAGCTTGCGTCTAGCTGATTGTTGGAAAAAGCATTTTAAACTTCGCAACTTATCTGTTGACAACATTGTCTCATTAGGTATAGTTGCATAAAGTAGGTGCTTCGCTTTCCAATGAAGCATTTTTTCAGTATTCTTCCGGAGGCGATATGAACAAATCGGAACTGGTAGAAGCTTTGGCGAACAAGGAATCATTGACGTACAAAAAAGCCGAAGAGATCGTCAACCTGATCTTTGATTCGATGGCTGAAACGCTCACAAAGGGAGGGCGTATTGAAATCAGGGGATTCGGAAGTTTTGTCGTCAAGGATTATAAATCGTATATGGGCCGCAATCCGAAGACCGGTGAATTGATACAGGTCAAACCCAAGAAACTTCCTTTCTTCAAGGTGGGTAAAGAGCTTCGGGAAAGGGTTAACGACTAGTTTTATACTGGCGAAGCTTCCGGTATTACGCGATTTCACCCGGGAAAACACGATGTTTTCCCGGGTTT
>QKGJ01000045.1 GCA_003251275.1 Ignavibacteria bacterium | reverse complement strand
AGGATGGATGCATCCTTTGCAATATTGGGCGCATCAGGCATTTGCTCGTCAACAGCGCCGTTTGTGTAGATGTTCATGCAATCAAAACGAAAAGTGTCGTATTTGAAATAGGTCAGCGGGTCCTCCGTCGGCGGAAGATCGTTGACGGGCGGAAGAAACTTGTCGTGTAGAATCGGCGGAACGGTACGAACAGCCAGAATCTGGGCATCCAACAGATGGTATCCAGGTAACTCGTGAACCTTCCTTAGACCCGATCCATCAAGAGAGCACCGATACAAGGCGTAATTCTCTCCATTACGAGAATAAGAGAAGAGAATCTCATTCCCCTCAAGCTCGACTGGATCGGTTGCGTATGGTCCATCAAGCCGAGCTTGACCTCTCAATGATTCGTCCGATCGAACTCCAATAATATGATGCTCAAAGTCAGCCCCCTGCTTGAACCACCGTATTCCGGTTCCGCCAATGGTCGGTGTCAACGCTGTCACGGGAGAGAAGACACTCAACAATCGCCCGTCATTCATGATATATGGTTTGTACGTCTGGCTTCCGAATCTCGTCCGTGGAAACCCTGCATAGAGTTTCAGTTCATCGCCGTCAGGATCGATACTCATCGCATGCCAGACGTTCCCGATGTCGTTTGTAAGGGCTTGACTTTCCTCCCGGGTCAAACCAGTCTTCGTTACGTTCGATGGAAGATCAACGTTCACCCACCAACGCGCATACACGATGCGACCCGTAATCGGATCGATTGTTGGCTCGTCAGCACCGTTTCGTTCAGAGGTTATGCGATGGATCGTACCGCTATCGGGATTGAGGATGAATAGATTTGTAGCAAGAACTCCCCCCACTGAGGCAAGAGTCGGATAGCGCGTCGATGAGAATACAATCCTGCCGTCAGGGAGGAAACAAGGGTCGATGTCATCGTACTTCCCGAATAATTTCGCGGCCGCGCCAAATTGCGCAAGGCTGACCTTTCGATCCGTAAACGTAATCTGACGGAAGCCGGAACCATCTCTCTTGATAAAATAAAGACGCCAACTGCTGTCGCGATGGACAGTTCCTGCAAACACTATCCCTTTTGCATCCCAGGAAACGCAAGGATCCGATACATCATAAAGTTGATCGGGTCCGACCAGGGTCCTGGTCGATCCATCCGGATTAAGAATTTCCAGAGTGCCTCCCACCGCGAGAGTACGGTACAGCGGGCCAAAGCCGGGAATTGCGCCCCGGTCGATTTCCGCCAGGGTTGCAACGGCTGTTCGGGCGGCGTAAACAATTGGTGGAAGGTTCTTCCCTTGAGTCTTGGACAGACAACAGGAAACAGACAGCGTGACGGCAATGCACAAACTAATAAGACGTGTTTTCATAACTCATTTCAAAGGTCGTTGGGAAACTAAGGGGAGCGATCAAAAAGAACGGTGAGATAAGATAGGCAATGAGAAGAGAAAAGAAAAGGCTAAGTGAAGGAGGGCTTCGGAGAAAGCCCTCCTTCCACCTCGTTCTATTTCAAGAGCGTCATGCGACGAATAGCCGTGAATGACGGCGCCGTCATACGATAAACGTACATGCCGCTTGCAAGTCTTGAAGCGTCGAATGTGAGCGCATACTTGCCCGGACTCTTCACCTCGTCCACCAGAACGCGCACACGCTCGCCGAGCATCGAAAAGACCT
>QKGJ01000336.1 GCA_003251275.1 Ignavibacteria bacterium | reverse complement strand
CCTTCGAGGGATGCAATATTTTGTTCGAGGGCTGTGCGCGTCGGGTTGGAAACGCGACTGTACTCGTACCCCTTGTGCTTTCCCAATTCCTCCTGGACGTATGTCGATGTAAGGAACACCGGTGTCATGATTGCACCGGTCGTTGGTTCTGCCGGTTGTCCTGCGTGAATTGCTCTTGTCGAAAATCGCATCGGTTGCCTGGTGATGTGGTCAGGAATTATTGGTGAGAATCACTTTCCCATATACTCTATAACGTCGTAGCGCGTAAGAACGCTGTTTATTTTTTGATCCTCTTCCACGAGGACCGCGGCGTTCTTTTTTGTCGTCATGAGGCGAATGACATCTTCAATCTGGCTGTCGATATTCACTTGCGGAAAAGCCGGTCCCATAACAGTGCTTATGGGAGAGTCCACAAGTGCGGGTCGTTCAAGAACGGCGCTCATCAGTTCGTTGTCATGCACAGCACCAACGGCTTTCCCTCGATCAAGAACCGGAAGTTGTGAAATGTCGTTTTCCTTGATCAGGTCGAGAGCCTTTCGCACAGTTGTGAGTGGATCGACAGAAACGAGTTTTCCTCGCCGCTTTTTCGACTCAAGCACATATCGTGCAGTCACTCTTTCGGGGGCGAGGAAACCATTTTCCTCCATCCAATCGTCATTGTAAATCTTGGAGAGATATCGCTCGCCGGTATCCGGGAGAAGAACCACGACAACCTCTCCGTCTTTGAACCGGTCGGCGACTTTCAACAATCCTGCAATGGCCGTTCCAGACGAACCGCCTGCCAGGATGCCCTCTTCCCTCGTAATCCGACGCGCCATCAAGAATGACTCCTTGTCGGTCACTTCCACTACTTCATCGATATACTCGAAGTGAAGTGTCCCCGGCACATAATCCTGACCGATACCTTCCACTTTATACGTTTTGAGAACGGGATTCATTTTCTTTGTATAGAAGAATTCGCGCAGAGATGAGCCTTTCGGATCAATGCCGATCACCTTGATAGCAGGGTTCTTTTCCTTAAGAAACTTTCCCGCTCCGCTGATCGTGCCGCCTGTTCCAATGCCGCAGACAAAATAATCGACTTTTCCATCGGTTTGCTCCCAGATTTCCGGTCCGGTGGACTGGTAGTGTGACTCCGGATTTCGCGGGTTGTAATATTGATTTGCAAGAATTGAATTTGGCGTCTCACGCACTACTTTTTTTGCTACCTCTGTATAGCTCTCCGGGGATTCATGCGGGACGGCAGTTGGGGTCACAATCACTTCCGCACCGAAGGAACGGAGCAAGCGAATTTTTTCCATGCTCATCTTGTCCGGAAGGGTAAAGACAGTCTTATATCCCCGGACCGCGGCAACCAGCGCTAAACCCATTCCTGTGTTCCCGGACGTTGATTCGACAATCGTTCCGCCGGGCTTGAGTCGTCCCTCTCGTTCGGCTTCATCGATAATCGAAACACCGATGCGGTCTTTGACCGATCCGCCGGGATTGAGGTATTCGGCCTTTGCGAGGATGAGGCCCTTTGCGTTGCCAATCACCCGTCGCAGTCTGATTAGGGGCGTCTTTCCGATTGCCTTGAGTATGTCTTCAGCGAATTGAATTTTTGAAAGATCTCTCGCCATAAAAGGATTCCTTGTCTTATACTCTTAATTTCTATTGATAACGCTCGCTGCGTACCCGGCTCCGAAGCCATTGTCAATATTAACGACCGTGACTCCTGCGGCACATGAGTTCAGCATTCCCAGGAGGGCGGCGATACCGTTCAGGCTTGTTCCGTATCCGACGGATGTTGGAACGGCAATTACCGGAACAGAGGCGAGGCCACCGACAACGCTTGCGAGGGCGCCTTCCATGCCTGCAACGACGACGAGGACATTTGCAGTTCTCAGCTTCTCGCTTTTCGTCAAGAGTCTGTGGATTCCTGCGACGCCCACATCATAAAGGCGGTCTACGCGATTGCCCATCAGGCGGGCGGTCTCACATGCCTCTTCAGCTATCGGGATGTCCGATGTGCCTGCCGTAATAACGAGAATCGTCCCCTTGCCTTTGGGTCGAATGTGTTTTTCGTTTGCGGTGATCACCCTCCCAAGCTCATTATACTTTGCCGAGCGGACTCTCCTTCGAACTGCCTTGAAGCAGGCGGGTGTAGCCCTCGTTGCCAGCAAAACACTTCCGTTGTCCACGATCTTCCGGGCAATTTCTCCAACCTGTTTTTCCGTCTTTCCTTCGCAGAGAATGACTTCCGGAAAGCCCTGGCGCAGTTCCCGGTGATGGTCGATCGTTGCAAACCCCAGTGATTCAGACATGTAGGAAGGGAGGGCCTCAAGAAGGGCTTCCTGACTGATCTTTCCGTCCCGGAATTTGTTAAGGAGTGTAGAGAGTTTACTTCCCATGAATCGCTGCTGTGGAGATGGCGGACGTCAACACAATCACCGGAACTCGTGGATAGTGAAGGACGTGTCAAAAAGAGGAGGCGAACGGCGAAACACTTTCGGGTCCGTTCGCTGCTTCAGTGCGTTGCAAATATACTCGTTTTGTGGTGGAGAAGCAAGAAAGCTCCGCGTTGCATCCAACCATCGTTTCTTGATTCTCCCTCCGAATTTCTTTATGTTTTTGCAATCCTCATCACTGATCAACTGCCTCTCGCGTGTTCTCTTTGCTTGTGTCGATCGCCTTCGGTTATCTTCTCGGCTCTCTTCCTTTTGCGTACCTCATTGTTTTGTGGAAGACCCGGGTGGATATCAGAAAAGTGGGGAGCGGCAATGTTGGAACTCTTAACAGTTATGAAGTAACGCGATCGCCCGCTGTTGGAGTGGCAGTTCTCGTTCTTGATTTGGTTAAGGGAGTAGTCAGCGCGATAGTCCCGCTGTTCTTCTGGGGAAATGAATTTGCCGCTGCTGCGGCTTCAGGAGTTGGAGCAGTCATCGGACATAATTTTCCCGTTTGGTTGAAATGGAAGGGAGGAAGAGGGTTGGCAACAGCAGCAGGAGTGATGTTCGTTCTCGGTTGGATCGCCGTTGCTCTATGGGGTCTTTTCTGGGGCTTGGGGTTTGCAATCTTTCGCAAAGTCAATCTCGGAAACGCCGTCGCGACAATAGGCCTTCTCATCTTTTTCCTGACATCACCAGCGGCGTGGATGGAAAAACTAATCTCCGTCCCGGCGCCAATCAGCGAGATCCGTTGGTTTGGGCTATTGTTTTTTCTGCCAATCCTTCTTCGCCTGATTGAACCGGTTAAGGATCATCTCAACAGTTCGATAAAAAAACATTATGAATCATGAAGAGGAAGGTATGCCTCAATCAAATACTCAAAAGCTTGATCACAAGGGGTTGGAGGAGATGGCCAGGCAAATACGCCGGGACATCATAAAAATGTTGCTGATATCTGAATCCGGCCACTCCGGCGGTCCCTTGGGTGTTGCAGACATTTTCTCATCGATGTATTTCAATGTGCTCCGCCACGATCCGAAGAATCACAACTGGCCGGAACGCGACTACTTCTTTCTCTCTGCAGGGCATTTGGCCCCAGTCTGGTATGCGACTCTCGCCCGGGCGGGGTATTTTCCTATTCAAGAGTTGACAACGTTACGTAAGATAAACACGAGGCTTCAGGGGCATCCTGCGCCGGCATACACCCACGGCTTGCCCGGGGTAGAAATCGCGTCAGGCTCGCTTGGTCAGGGAATGTCGATCGCGGTGGGATGTGCCATTGGTCTGCGATTGGACAAGAAACCGAATCGCGTCTACGTGCTTCACGGGGATGGGGAACTTGATGAAGGCCAGATATGGGAGGGAATGATGACTGCTTCCCATTATGGCCTGGATAATCTGATTGCAATCGTTGATCGTAACTTCTGCCAAATAGATAATCGCACGGACAAAGTGATGCAGCTTGAGCCTCTGTCAGACAAGTGGCGATCGTTCGGGTGGAATGTCCTCGAATGCGACGGTCACAAGATCCCGGATTTCCTGGATGCGATTGGAAAAGCGAAGGAGCACATGGGAAAACCATCCGTCGTAATCGCGAAGACATTTATGGGACGGGGTGTTTCATTTATGGAAGATGATTACCGCTGGCATGGTGTGCCGCCAAATCTTGAGCAAGCGAAGAAGGCACTTAGTGAATTAAACCCAACGGAATTTGGCGATTTCATCGAATTCGATTGGGAAAAGGAACTCGTTACAGCAAAATAACAAGGCGAAAAAATGAGTCTCATTCAAAGTAAAGGCGAAAAGGCAACGCGCCAGGGCTTCTCGGACGCGTTGATGGAACTTGGCAAGGAGAATCCGGATGTGGTAGTCCTCGGAGGGGATGTGAGTGGTTCTGTGAAGGTCGATGCATTCGCGAAAGCGTATCCCGACCGGTTTTTTTCAGTCGGTGTGGCTGAAGCGGATATGATGGGAATTGCGGCTGGACTTGCACTCGTCGGAAAAATTCCGATTGCGTCTGCCTACGGCGAATTTGCCGCTGGGCGACCATTCGATCAGATCAGGCAATCCATCGCCTATAGTGAAATGCCGGTGAAGATCTGCGCCTCTCACAGCGGCATCACTGTTGGCCCGGATGGAGCTACGCATCAGTCTCTGGAAGATATGGCGTTAATGCGCGTCCTCCCGCACATGACCGTAATTTCACCCTGCGATTATCTTGAAACAAAGCGGGCAGTTAAAGCGTCCTTAGGAATAACGAAAGGACCTGTGTACATGCGGTATTTCCGAGACAACACACCGATGTTCACCGATGAATCCACCCCGTTTGAGATTGGAAAAGCCAACACGCTGGCGGAAGGAAAGGATGCTACTGTGATCGCAGCGGGCTTGCAGGTATGGGAGGCGGTGCAGGCGGCGGAAGAGCTCTTGAAGGAAAAGATCTCCGTGCGTGTCCTGAACATGCACACCATCAAGCCACTTGACAAGCAGGCGATCCTCAAAGCGGCAAAAGAAACCGGCGCAATTGTCACGGCGGAAGATCATCAGATTCATTGCGGGCTTGGCAGTGCAGTTGCTGAGTATCTTGCCCAGTCGATGCCGACGCCGCAAGAGTTCGTCGCCGTCAATGATACATTCGGCGAATCCGGTAACGGAAAGGATCTGATGAAGAAGTACGGCATTGATAAGGACGCGATCATTTCTGCCGTGAAGCGGGTACTGAAGCGCAAGAAGTAGGAGCCTCCATGAAAACGAAACACATTGGTCTTCTGATCCTGGTCTTAGGGCTGATTGCTGGGGGAGCGTACATCGAGCATAAGTTCGATATAGCCGGATGGATGAGTGGATCGCGAACCGAACAACGGCCGGTTAATGCAACACCGGTTGTTCAGAATGTTGCGGAAACCCAGAATTCCACAAGGCCTTCTGATGATATATCTGTCTCACGGCAAAATGCGATCACGAGAACTGTCGCCGTCGCAAGTCCCGCAGTTGTCGGGATCAATGTCATTGAAGAGCGGGTCGTTCGCCGATGGTCGCCATGGGGTGATGATCCATTTTTCAGGAACTTCTTTGGAGACCAGTCCTATACGCAGCGCATTCCGAGTCTTGGGTCGGGCTTTATTATTTCATCCGATGGATATATTCTGACGAATGATCACGTGGCGGGGAACGCTACCAAGATCACTGTGACGCTCACGAACGGAGAAAAGTATGATGCGAAGATTATCGGAAATGATCTTGTTACCGACATTGCCCTTCTCAAGATCGATGGTAAGAATCTTCCATATCTGAAGTTAGGAAACTCGGATGATGTAATTATCGGCGAATGGGTAATTGCCTTCGGCAATCCTTTTGGGTTATTTGATATCTCCGACAAACCTACCGTCACGGTCGGAGTTGTGAGCGCGACAAACATGAATCTTCGTGCCCAGGAAGGCAGGGTCTACAGGGGCATGATACAAACCGACGCAGCAATAAATTCGGGGAACAGTGGCGGACCATTACTCAACGCATTGGCCGAAGTGATCGGGGTAAATTCCGTCATCTATACGCCTAACCAGGGAAGTATTGGACTTGGTTTTGCGATCCCCATTAATCGTGTGAAGGGAATTGTTGATGAGTTGCGAAAGAATGGGAAGATCGACCGTGACTATTACACTGGCCTTGAAGTTGCCCCTGTCGACAGGCAGATTGCGCGTTACTTTGGTCTTGACCGCATTGAGGGGGTTATCATTAGCGAGGTACGAAAAGGGAGTCCAGGAGATAAAGGGGGATTCAAAGTTGGTGACATTATCTTTGAGGTCAACGGAGAGAAGATCTCGGATCAAGGAACATTGGTTGCCATTGTTAATGACGCCCGGACCGGAGACACCCTTCGTGTGAAAGTGATCCGCGAAAAGAAGACGGTCGAACTAAACCTCAAGCTCCAGAAGAGAAACACCTAGAATTCCGATGGATAATCAATGCCGATCCTCTCCATGCAGCGGAGAGGGATCGGCATTCGTTTCAGCCAGAGAGGATTCAATTTGCCCGGAGAGTCTGCTGAATCGCGTTTTTGTCTATCGAAATCAATCAGCCCTTTCTTTGCGCTTTCTTCT
>QKGJ01000211.1 GCA_003251275.1 Ignavibacteria bacterium | reverse complement strand
GGAAGAAGTGCGTCGCGACGTGCGGTTGTAAGAATCAGGATGGTATCAGGATTCGGTTCTTCAAGCGTTTTAAGAAGCGTGTTCGCCGCCTCCTCCCCCATTTCATCTGCCCGCGAGATGATGAAAATTTTTTTCTTTCCCCCCGCAGCACTCATCGCCGCTTCACGACGAATCTCTCGAATACTGTTAATCTTGATAATCGTTGCCCGGGCAATTGAGATGCGATGATAGGGGTTGAGTGCTTTCTTCCCGAACTCCTCATGAATCGCGGCAACATCATCCCGGCTGAGTTTCGCCAGGGCGGTATCGTCACTCTTCTCCCCCTTCCCGGCGGGAAGGGCACACACCAGCCTCACATCCGGATGGTGCAACCTCTTCATCTGCTCGCATGAGCGACAGTTATCGCACGCCTCATCACCGCCGCTTTCGCATTGCACTACTCGCGCAAGCTCAATTGCAGCAGCATCCTTTCCCACTCCTTCAGGGCCGTAGAAGAGGTAGGCGTGAGGCAGCCTCCCGCCATTTAACGCAGTAATGAGAGTTCGTTTGGCACGCTGCTGCCCTAATACTCGTGGCCAAACAAGACCGGCGAGGGCTGTCATGTTCATTGTTTCATTAGAATGCATGCCCGATTCCAAAGTGGAAAGCAAGGTTCTTGAAGAACGGCCGATGCGTAATCCATTTGCTGTTGCCAGCTTCTGCCGGGTCATATAGTCTCCATCCTATATCCAATCGGAATGGGCCAAAGAATGTGTCGTAGCGAATCCCAGCACCGAAGGCAACCGCCATCTGGTCCAGACGCAGGTCGGTGAATCTCTGCCACACGTTGCCATAGTCGACAAACCCGACAAACCAGATCGGATCAAGGAGGGAGTTGTGCAGCCTGCGAAATGTATTGACTCTCAACTCCAGGCTCCCTTCAAAAGACACATTGCCACCAAAGTTCGGGTTTCCTGAAGCAATCAGCTCTCGTGCCGGCCATCCCCGAATACTCCCTCCACCCCCGGCATAGAAGCGATAGGTCGGAGGAATTTGTCGCCGGGGATCCGACTTGCTTTTCCCATATTTATCTTCGATCCCAAATTTTAGTTTGGTAGCGAAAATGGCAAGGCCATAGTCGCTGACGTCCGTATACCATCGACCAACGGCGATAAATCTGAAAAACTGGGTGAAGAGACGATCGCGGAGACTCTTTTCAAAAAGGACGGGAAGAATTCCCGACTCATCAACGGAAAGAGTATGAATGAATCCCCGTACCGGGACAAAAGCGGGAAATGACTTGTCCCGTTGGATCGTAAATGACAAAATGGAGTTCAACTGTGGTTCGGCCTGAGTCCGGACCACGGAGGTATCCGTCACACCATCATTCAACCTTGTTTGGCTCGACTCAATTGTCCATTCGAGGATGCCAGTCGTAAACTCGGCAAACTGATTAACAAAGCTGAATCGATTCCTGATAATATCCTCGCGGTAAAGTTTCTGCTTGTCCTTAATGAAAGCGAAACTCCAGATACCGCGTACATTGTTCGAAAAGATGTACGGTTGTTGAAGTTCGAACGTCAGGTCAAGATTGGAAACCGTTTCTATCCCCGTACCGAAGTAGAGCGGAAATTGAGATATCGTCTGTGTGCGAAACCGTAACCTTGTAGAGAAAATCCGGGCGCCCCCAAGGAAGTTCCTATTGGTGTAGCCCATTCCAATACCGAAGTTAAACACAGAGTTTTCGTCGCTTATCAGCAGTTCGGGAGCCAGCTCGTGTTTATCCCGCGGCGTAAACGTCACGAGGCTATGAACCAGAAATGATGAGTCACCCCCATCGACAAAATTCACATTGATTCCGGCACGATCGAAGATTCCCAGCCGATTCAAATCGCGTTCACTTTGCAACACCCGCTCGGCAGAGTACGGTTCGCCGGCCTCGTAGTGGAGTTGCGTAACGACAATATCGTCCGTTATATCCTCGCGGCGCTCTGATTTCCCGGCTTCGAGATTCTGGCGAATATCGACATCTCCCCACGTGTAGTGATACTTCAGATCGAAGCCTAGCTTCACGGTACAAGAGTGTGTTGATCGCGAGATGAAAGTTCTCGAGCTGTCATTCAGAAAGATTGCCTTACCAAAACCATGGTTCCGAGCAACCGAGACGATGCGTTCCGCTTCACGCTCGAGTAGCTTCTGATCGAATGGCTCCCCGGATGAAATCATACGTCCGTCCGTGAAATGCACAAGAACATAATCCGGAAGGTACCAGAAGCCTTCGTATGCAACCGAATCGATCTCGTATCTGATGCCTTCGTCCACAATGAATCTCACCGACACGTCTTCATCTTCCTGGACTGATTGCGTATCAACGACGACGTCAAAGAATCCTTTATCAAAGTAGGCAACCCGGAGTCGTTCAATATCCTCATCAAACGCCGCGCGATCAAAGTATTGCGGGTCTGCGCCGAGGATTCTGCTCAGGAAACCGGGAGACTCTTTGGTCACCAGAAGTTTTGCCAGCTCGCCGTCATTCATGAAGGATGTGCCGGCAAACTCAACGGACTCCACCTCGGGCCGCCGGAGTTCTTCAAGCTCCTGTGCCGCGGCTGAGAGTGATGCGACCAAACATGCCAGCAACACCCCTCCTTTCCAGAGGTTGAACCTCAAGTGCCGAAAGCTGAGATGATGGTCTCCGAAGAAGGGAGAGGATGGGTGGTTCACGAATTCTTCACACGATGAAAAAAAACCCAGCCAATAGGTGGCCGGGTTTGCATTGTAGTGCTTTCCTTTGACACAGTCAACGCGCTGGGGCGTCAATACTCGCTTTCATCCTCGAAAAAGAAGTCCTCATCTGTCGGGTAATCGGGCCAGATTTCGTCCATACTTTCAAAAGGCTCTTCCGTGTCTTCGAGTTCCTGCAGATTCTCGATGACCTCGACAGGCGCTCCAATTCTCGCTGCATAATCCAAGAGTTCTTCTTTTGTTGCAGGCCAGGGAGCTTCATCCAGATAAGAGGCAAGTTCCATCGTCCAGATCACGACTCGACCCTCCCTTTTTCGCACAACTGAGTTCCTAAATGTTTGATGAAATAGTACTTGAGAAACCGATCTGACCAAGGATCACTTTCCCTGTGCCAGCTGAGTCCTGTATCGCGCCGCGTCGACATCATCAAAAAAGAAATCAACCGGATTCTGCTTTCTTCCGTTGAGGCGAACCTCATAATGAAGATGCGGACCACTCACCAGACCCGAACGACCGGTCTTGGCAATGAGTTCCCCTCGTTTCACACGCTGTCCGGGGCGAACAAGAACCTTCGATAGATGTGCGTACAAGGATGAATAGCCGAACCCGTGAGAAATGTCCACCACGTTGCCATACCCTCCGAGCGTTTTTCCACCGAAACGAACAACGCCGTCGCCGGTTGCATACACGTCTGTACCCACATCAGCAATAATATCCAAGCCCTCGTGCATACGATACACTCGAAGGACTGGGTGAACGCGCATCCCAAATCCGTTAATCGAATAGAAACCTTTTGCCGGTTTTACTGCGGGAAGATGCTGAAAGAGCCCGGCATTGTAATCGTATCGTTTTCTAATCTCGTCATAGCTGACTTTTTGCAGGCTGACCTCGCGAGAAATTCGCCCCATCAACTCCTGACTTTCCTGAAGGATCGAAATCGCATCGTTCCCGAGATATTTCTGCGTCGGCATCTGCGCCGATCCGCCGATGGCCGCCTGACGAGTTTCATCGTCAATGACTTTGAGGTCAACCAAAAGGCGAAGCTCATTTCCGCGCTCAGCAAGCTTCTCAATGGTTTCCTGGACATCTCCCATCTCCGTGGTTAGGTGTTTCACCTGATCCTTGAGCGCGCGGTTCTCCGCAGTCAGCAATGAGACCTTGTCTGAAGAAAGGCCGAAAATGTCGTTCGCGAAATGATTGATGAACACGATCGTTCCGACCGTCCCAAGTGCAATAAGGATTCCCACAAGAATGACCTTCGGCGCAAAATGCTTGACTTCTTTCAAGCGCATTGTTGCGTCTGAGATCATTATGAAGCGAACGTGCCTGAGCATCCTGATTATCTTTACGAGTTTCTTTAGTAGACCCATACTTTACAAAAACGCTCATACCCCTCACTCGCCCCAGCGTTTATTCCTTTGTGACATAGCTAGTGCCAAAAAAACCTTCGCCATTGTAAATAATAATTGCTTCTTTGTCAAGAAAATATGCCCGAACAGGCATGGAAATGAGGGTGTGAGAATTGCCGGAGGAAAGGAGTGGAATATTCTACAAATGCACAGTATTCCTATTCAAAATCATGCTCAAAGTAATTGATCGCCCTACTCCCTTTCTTCTTTGCTCCAATCACTCCCTCCAGACGTTTTGAGAACTCTTTTGCGGCATCGTACCCGTAGTGTTTGAGCAGGTAGTTGAGCGCAATTGTTTCGGTAATGACGGTAACGTTCTTCCCGGGGAAAATTGGTAGCAGCACATGAGGGATTTCGACATTGAGTATCGGAATGATATCTTCATCGAGACCTGTTCGGGTGTAATCCTGGTCCCCCTTCCAATCTTCAAGTTCGACAACAATCTCGACTCGCTTCTGAAATCGAATCGCACGAATCCCAAACATAGACCGAACATCCAGAAGGCCCAATCCTCGAATCTCCATGAAATGTTTCACCAGATCAGTCCCAGCGCCCATCAGAATCCCTTCGCCCTTGCGCGTCACAGTAACAACGTCATCCGCGACCAACCGGTGTCCCCTCTCAACCAAATCCAGAGCTATCTCGCTCTTCCCGATTCCCGACCTGCCGGTAACCAGAACCCCTACACCGTAGACGTCAACGAAAGATCCATGTAACACCATTTGGGGAGAGAACTGGTCATCGAGGAAATCAGCCAGGAAATATGCAATCTTTGTTGTTTCCAGGGGAGTGCCGAAAATTGGAATACCCTTTCGCCCCGCAGCTTCAAGCATCTCCTTGTCGAGGACATTACCATTAGTCAGCACCATGCAAGGGATTTGGAACTCCAACAATGTCTCAAATGCTTTCATCCGTTTTGAACGATCTAGTGACTGGAGATATTTGATCTCGGTGTTGCCAAAAAGCTGAAGGCGGTTGTATGTGAAAAGCTCCACGTATCCGGCTAGGGCAAGCCCTGGTCGGTGCAGGTTCTTGTCCTTGACAACATTATCGAAACCGACCTGACCGTTAAGTTGTTGAAGCTGAAAACGTTTTTTTGCGGCTTCGAATAAGAACCCGACCGTGATGCTGGTTTTTTTTGTCTCTTTGTTTTTCAGTTTCATATGGTGTTTGTCCTACACCTTTGCTTTCAGTTCCCGCATCTTTTTCTTGTCCTTCCCCCGGAGTTTCATCTTGTATTTTTCAAGCTGCGCCTCGAGTTTCAGAGCCGCCGCATCAATCGACTTCAGATAATCACCCGACTTTTGTTTTGCCGTGAGAATTGCGCCATGGACGTGAAGATTGATCTCCGCCGTCTTCACGCTGTTTGAAGCTCTTTCATAACTGAGAATAATGTCCGCATGAACGATGCCGTCATAGAATTTGCCGAGCTTCGTGACCGTATCGACGGCGTGTTGTTTGAGTTCATCATGCGCACGAAACCTTCGAGCGGTAAAGTTTATTTGCATTTGTATTATCCCTTCTTATTCATCAGATTCACGAGGCTTTCGGATGGGCCCGCGCATATGTTTTCTTTAGGTGTTCAATTCCCGCATGAGTATACACCTGGGTTGTCGAAAGGTTCTCATGGCCGAGGAGTTCTTTCACAGCCCGGAGATCTGCTCCACGATTCAACAGGTGTGTTGCAAACGAATGGCGAAGAACATGAGGACTTGTTTTCCTCACCTCGGAAACGCGTTGAATGTACCGTTTAACCAGAAGGTTCAGTCCTTTCGGGCTCATTCGTTTCCCCTTGCTGGTCAAGAACAGAACAGGGGGAATCGAAGTTGAGTCTCCAAAAAATTCTGGGCGCACGTCGAGGTAACGCCGGACCGCCGAGGAGGCACGACGCCCCAACGGAACGATTCGATCCTTCTTTCCTTTACCTTTCAACCGAACGGTCTCATTCACAAAGTCAAAGCTGGCTTGCGTCAGACCGATCAGTTCGCTGAGGCGACATCCTGTTCCATAGAACACCTCCAGAATCGCAACATCCCGCACTCCTTCCACAGTTGAAACATCAGGCTGCTTCATAAGCAACGATACCGCCTCTTCTTCAAGAAACTCAGGAAGTCTTTTTTCGATCTTTGGGGTACGCACGTTGGCGGCGGGATTCCGGGAAACGGTGTGATTCTTATAGAGGTAACGAAAGAAGGATTTCAAGCAGGCTAACTTCCGGGCAACACTTCTTGACGACAACCCCCGCTCCAGAAGGTCCCCCAGGAACAAGCGTATCGTCAAGTGGTCAACTGCCGAAAGGGGATCGTACGGCATATGACGACTCAGGAACTCAAGAAAATCTCTGAGGTCATCCTCATAGGCTGCAATTGTGTGATCCGATGCGTTTCTCACTTCTCGAAGATGGCTGAGAAACCGGGACATCTCGCTGCGTTCGCGCGGCGGCCCGGAGGTCACATCAGATGGGTTGTTCCTGTGGTTCATCCTTCGAGATTTCCGCCTTGCACGCAGGACAGTTCAGAAATTCTCCCCGCGTTTGGGTGTACTTCATCACCAGATAGTCGTTCCCACACGTGTCGCATACTTTATCAACCGGTCGGTCCCACGAAGCAAAATCACAATCCGGATACCGCGAACATCCAAAGAAAATTCGTTTCCGTTTGGTTTTTCGCTCAATCACCTCTCCATCCTTACACTTCGGACAATTCACGCCGATCGAAATAGGCTGGGTGTTACGACAATCGGGATAGTTTGAGCATCCGAGGAATGCCCCGAACTTTCCGCCCTTGACAATCATATCGCCGCCGCATTGGTTGCATTTTTTCCCTTGCGCATGCTCCATCAACTTCTGTTCTTCAGGCAGCGGCCTCGTATTTTTGCAGCCCGGATAACCCTTACACGCCATAAACCGACCGTTGCGTCCCCATTTGATGATCATCTTCTTCCCACACAAATCGCACACTTCATCGGTTTCCTCTTGCAGCGACTTCTTAATTGCCGCGGCCTTCTTATCAACACCTTCCACTGCTTTGATGAAGGGCTGATAGAAGTCGTCCATAACAACCTCGTAGGTTCTTTCACCTGAAGCAATCGTGTCCAGTTCTTCTTCCATCCTGGCGGTGAACTCCACCGTGAAAAGATTGGGAAAATTATTGACGAGAATTCTATTTACAGCCTTTCCCAATTCCGTCGGATACAGCCGCCGTTCCCTTTGTTCAACGTATTTCCTGGTTTGCACAGTATCTACGATGAGAGCGTATGTGCTGGGACGACCTATCCCGAGCGATTCCAGTTCTTTGACAAGGCTGCTTTCCGTAAACCGGCCTGGCGGTTTTGTGAAATGTTGATTCGGGAGAAGATTCCTCAGTTCTGCATTTTCTCCCAGCTTGAGATTCGCCGGTAGTTTCGACACCGGATCTTCATCAGTTTGCTTTTCCGTTTCATCCTCCATGTCATCGAAGACCTGGAGAAAACCTCGGAATTTGGGAATGGTATCAGTTGCCCGAAAGAGATAGTCTCCCCCCTTCACATCGACAGTCACCTGATCAAATACCGCAGGACTCATCTGGCAGGAAACAAAACGATTCCATATAAGCTCGTAAAGATTATACATATCACCTTCAACGTACTTGCGGACTGCTTTCGGATGATACTTTGCCGAAGTCGGTCGAATCGCTTCGTGTGCATCCTGAGAACTTTTCCCTTTTTTGAAGTCACGGGGTTGTGACGGAAGATATTCCTTCCCATAGTTTGAGAAAATATACTCGCGGATCTCCTGCACAGCGTCGTTGCTCAAACGTGTCGAATCTGTTCTCATATAGGTAATAAGGCCAACACGTCCGTCATCCCCCAAATCAATCCCTTCATAGAGTTTTTGCGCCAGCATCATGGTTCGTTTCGCATTGAGGCGTAACCTTCTGGCAGATTCCTGCTGCAGCGTGCTGGTAATAAAGGGAGGTGGAGGATTCCGTCGTACCGGCTTGGTTTGCAGATCGGCAATCGCGAATCGTTGACTCTTGATGTCGTTAACGTAACCCTCTGCAGTCGTCGTGTCGCCTATAAGGGGATCGATGCCATCAACCTTGAACAACTTCGCAAAGAACGCATCTTTGCCTTCTGTTTGAAACTCTCCTACGATCGACCAGTACTCTTCCGGAATAAAGGAGTTGATGACTTCCTCACGTTCGCAAATGAGTCGAACGGCCACCGACTGCACGCGTCCCGCAGAAAGTCCGTAGAAGACTGTCTTCCAAACAAAGGGAGAGACTTTGTATCCCACGAGACGGTCCATCGCCCTTCGCGCCTGTTGAGAATTGACCAGCTTGTCATCAATTCTCATCGGCTGGTTCATTGCTTCTGCAATACCTCGCTCGGTGATCTCATGGAACATGACGCGAAAGACATTTGTGTTATCCTGTTCGATTTCGCGTGCGATGTGCCACGCAATTGCTTCACCTTCACGGTCAGGGTCGGTCGCAAGGTAGACCGTACCGGCTTTCGAAGCATGGTCACGCAAGCGCTTAATAACCTCGTCTTTCCCCTTGATCGTCTCATACTCGGGCATGAAACCGGCGTCCACATCGATTCCAATCTTGCTTTTCGGGAGGTTCTTGATATGGCCCACGGAAGCTTCAACGACAAAATCTTTACCGAGATACTTGTTGATCGTTTTTGCTTTGGCGGGTGATTCAACGATGATGAGAGACTTGCCGTTGGCAAGTTGCGCGTCAACGAGACTCTTTCGTGTTGTCTTTTTAGTCGCTCTCTTCGCCTTCGCGGGAGGAGCTGGAGCTTCATTCTTACTCTTACTTTTGCTTTTCTTCGGTTTGGTTTTCGCCATTAATGTATCGTGTCCTTGTTTGAATCGATTGATCTCGTCTCAAGTTTTCCCTCTCCAAATTTCGTGGAGATAATCGATGTGACGACTTCCTGCAATTCACTGAGGGAGAGTCTCTCGTACCCCGTCATCATTGCGCGTTCAATAACGGTCTCGAGATCTCCGGCACGAAGCAAGCCTAATTCCCTTAACTGGATCAGATACCCGAACCCCTCCACTCCAATAACCTGCTTCTCCGCCTCATGGAGGAATCTCCAGGACGAAGGGGATGTGTCACCGAGTCTTGTTGATTCGCCCTCCGCGTTTTCCAGCGCCTCATGAAGCCAACTGAGAGCAGCACTGATTTCTGATTGGGAGTAGCCGCGCTTCGTCAAACTCGCCAGGTCGATCTCCGCAAGACTATGACGATCCTTCATCTCGGTCATCAAGTAGATAAGAATTTCAACTACCTTTTCCTTCATATGCTCCCTGAGCTATTCTTGGGAAACCAATAATAGACATGTGAATCCTCAACAGACCTCATTGTTTCACGATCATTCGTCTTCTGATCATCGTAGCCAACGAGGTGAAGTGTTCCATGGATAACCAGTCGTGCCAGCTCACTTTCTGGTGAAACTCCATACTCCCGCGCCTGTTCATTCACCTTGTCCAGATTCACATAAATCTCTCCTTCACAACGGCCCTCTTCACTCAACGGAAAACTCAACACATCCGTGGTGTAGTCGTGCTTGAGAAAACGACGGTTCATCGCGCGCATCTTTGAACCTCCGATGCATACAACCGAGACTGATGCCCGGCGTTGTCCTTCACTCTTTAATACCCTCTCAACATAACGAACGAGCTTACCTTTGACGATGCCTTTTGTGGGGTGGTTGTTCGTCACCAAAACCTGCACCATCAGCGGGAGCGAGCCTTCTTCTTGTGTTTCGTCTGAGGCTTGCGGGTTCTCACCTGGGCTTTGGAGGTAAGAATTCCATCCGTCAACGAAAGAGAAATACCGGAGAGCATCACCTCCGGGCCAAGTTGAGTAAAATCTCCTGACAGGAGATCGCGGTCAACATTCGCGTACAGCGAGCATCCCCCCTCCTTTTCGACGATCAGTCCAGAAAGCTTGCCGTTGTGTTCCGCAACGAACGTCACCTCCCCGAGCATATCACTGACAACGTACCCGGAACAAAACTGAAGTTGCAGGTGCGTGTTCAGCGTATAAACTGATACCAACATTCCCTTCTCTTTCCCGATCGGGATACTCGGGTAGATCTCCACCGCAAGCCGTCGTACCGGATCCGCCGAAGCAATTTCAAACCTGTAGTTGTTGTCTCGGAGTTTTGCTTCGACCCCGAAGGCCTTTTCGAGTCGATGAATATCTGTGGTCTTGAAGGAAAAAGACATCGAGAATGCTCAGCGTGGAACTGGTGTTGCCGTAAAAAAAACAACCCCGGTCAGCCACAACGCCAAATGTGGCCATGTTGCCGGGGTTGCAACATTGAATCGTCTCTGGTCTGTCTCGGCAGGATCAGACGCCATCAGACCCGGGTTCGTACTCGTTCGAAATGTTCTCACTTGGCGGAATATAGGCACCGAGTGAGTCATTGTCAAGGCTGAATGTCCTCTTTACCACTCGAGGACCATCCCCTCCGCAGCCGCGATGCACTCGAACGAATACGATCGGCGCCTAATCTCTTCACGACACGTTTCAAGTATCTCATCAACTTTTTCGTCCGGTCGAGACTGGTGGTGATGGAAAAGAACGAGCTTCTTCACTTTTGCCTCGTCCGCCACCTTCAGAGAAAACAGGTAGTGTGAATGTCCCCATCCAACGTAGTTCACATATTCGTCCGGTGTGTAGGTTGTGTCATGGATAAGTACGTCCGCATCGCGGGCAAAATCAAAGATCCGTTGATTTGGATCCCCTTTGGACTGCAGATACTTTTCCACAATGACCTTGTCGACATTCTTCATTTGCTTCGTTATGCCGAGATCAAACGGTTCATTATCACTGATATACACCAACGATTGTCCTTGCCAATCGATTCGATACCCAACCGCGAAGGCAGGATGATTCACGTAACACGTTTTGAGTTGCGCATCGAAGATCGGGATCGTCTCTTCTTTGACCGGATGGAAATCCACTTTTGCCTTCAACTCATTGAGCTGAATAGGAAAATAGACCTTATTCATCAAATCTGAAATCATCTGCCGCAACGTTACCTGCTTCGACTCGGGCCCAACAATTGTAAACTCATTGCCAGAAATAAACGCGGGTTTGAAAAAAGGAAAACCCTGGATATGATCCCAATGCGGATGAGTAATAACGATGAAGGATTTGACCGATTCCCCTGTTGCGATAAGCTCTTCGCCCAGGCCCCGAAGGCCCGTCCCCGCATCCATTATGATGAGATGTTCGGGAGACAAGCGCACTTCAACGCACGGTGTGTTTCCACCATACCGAACCGTTGTTTCACCCGGCGTTGGTATGGATCCACGCGTTCCCCAGAATCGGAGTTTCATCGTGTTACTCTGTCCCCGGCTGAGTGTTTCATAAAGTGCGCCGCATAGTCTACGTAATGGAAGGCGGATCGTCGGATATCTTCAACCTCTTCATCCGTCAACTCGCGAATAACTCGGGCTGGGATACCTGCAACGAGAGTTCTCTCAGGAACCATATACCCTTCTTTCACAACGGCACCGGCAGCAACGAGAGCATTCCTCCCGACAACCGCGCCGTCAAGGAGAATTGCTCCCATCCCGACAAGAGAACATTCTCCAATCGTGCAGCCATGCACAATCGCCCGATGCCCGATCGTCACGTCATCACCAACAATAACCGGATGGACTTGCGTCACATGAAGCACGGATCCGTCCTGGACATTCGTCCGCGCCCCAATCTGAACCTGATTAATATCGCCCCTCAGTACCGACTGATACCACACACTTGCATGAGGAGAGATAAAGACATCACCAATAACGTATGCGCCCTCGGCAATAAAAACAGTGGAGTCCACCCTGGGACTCTTCTGCCCGTATGATACGATACCCATGAATGCTAGTTTGAGCTCCGGGGTGGAACCCAGCCTGTTCGCTTCCACTCCATCAATTCGATCGTTACGCTCCCTATGATCACTTTCATTTTCGCCAGGATTGGCACACGTGCCTCATCGTTGCTAAACCATCCCTCAAAATCTCCGGTGAGTCCGAAAATCCCAACGAACTGTGCCGTTCCATCAAATTCCACTACGTCCACCGGATAGTCAATTGCGTCAACTTCTACTGAAGTTCTCTTATTGCGGAAATTGATTATCGTATTGACTTTTTGCTCTTTAATAAAAGTGGGAATGTTTTTTGTCTCCCCGGCAGTCAACTGCTGGCGAGCATAATAGAAAAGGGATAGCCCATCCTGATAATGAGTTGCAATCTCCATCGTGTCCCGCTTAAAGACAATCGAATCCTCCCCTCCCTTTTCCATGTATACCCTGTTTGAGAGATAATCAAATCGGTACCGTGAGAAGTCCCAGGGCTTGTCCTTATCTTCCTTACTCTTGCCGAGAAACTTTCTGGAAAAAATGCTGGTGTCGAAAACGCTCTCATAAATTGCGTGCAAGTCAACAAAGGGAATGGACTGATAGGAGTCAATCTTTGCCTTCCCGTAGTAGCCAACAAAGGCGGTTTCCGAGACTCTATTAATAGCACGAATGCGAACCTGGCCAAGGTCGATGAAACCATAACGCACGTTATAGATCAGTTCCTCTCCTTCGAACAGAACCGCCGGAGCCTTGGTTGAAACCGGTTGACTCCCCAGCATGGGCGTCAACGCCAAAAGTATTGAGGCAAGAGCAGACAAAAAATGACGAACGAATTGAACGGTCATTAGCTTTCAGAAAAATACGATACGTGGATGCTGCATTCAGTGGACAGAAACACTTGCAATGTTCTCTGCTTCTGGAAAAAGTTCCATGGCCTTTTTCAATTGCGAGTCCTCCTGCAGCATCACGCGTGCCCACCCTTCATTCCCCCATATGCTTTTGCCTATTGTTGCCTTGCTAAAGGCTTTGAGAAAGCGAATGTCTTTGGTAAACTGCTCATTGTTGAATTCCACTCCCTTTGCCTTTGCCAGCGTACGAATGCCATCGAGCATCCCATCAGTGATTTCAAAGTCCGATGCAAACGCACGCACATCGGAACCGAATCGTTCACGAATCGCTGATCCGTGGGTTTCCAGGTACTTGTTTGCGAAATCAAGAAACACCAGCTTGCTCCGGAGCTGGACAGAATACTCGGTCAAACGATCAGACTTGATAATGTAATCCGGCGCGATTCCACCACCACCGTAGACAGTTCGACCGGCAGCGGTCTTGTACACTGGTCGGGTGGAGTCTTTTTCCGCCTGGTGGTCAATGTTTTCACCTTCCGCCTCGTTTCTTGTATAGGCATCCGCTTGATAGTGCGCCCGATCTTCGTACGGACGCTGGATCAATCTCCCGCTTGGTGTGTAATATCGTGCTGTCGTGAGCCTATAAGCTGATCCATCTTTGAGATCGAATTGTCGCTGAACCAACCCCTTGCCAAAAGTCGATTCACCAACGACCAGCCCCCGGTCCCAATCCTGGATTGCCCCGGCCACGATCTCCGAAGCTGAAGCGGAGCTGTTGTTCACCAGAACGATGATCGACATGTCCTGGAACCGACCTTTACCAGACGAAAGAAACTCTTCGTTGAATTCCGGAAGTCGCCCCTTCGTGTACACAATCTTTTTTCCGCCGGGGAGCAACTCGTCTGCCATCTGGAACGCCTGTTCGAGGTATCCGCCCGGATTATGCCGAAGATCTACAATCAAACGCTTAATACCATCGTCCTTCATCCTGGTGATACCGTCAACAAATTCCTGATGAGTTGTCGCGGCAAAACGGGTCACTGCTATATAGCCGATATCATCGGTTATTTTGAAGGACGACTCCACAGTATAGAGTGGGATTTTGTCCCTCACGATTTCGAAATCCAGAAGATCGTGGATTCCCGGACGAAGAATAGATACCCGCACCGTACTTCCTTTTTGGCCACGGAGCTTTTTCTGCACCCCCATCTGCGTAATGCCAATCGCGCTACTGTCATTGATCTTTACAATCTTGTCTCCACCCTGAATACCGAGAGCCTCACTTGGTCCACCGACAATCGGTGAAACAACAAGCAGCGTGTCATTCAACACCTGGTATTCGATACCGATACCCTCAAAGCTTCCTTGAAAATCCTCGTTCACCCGTTGTAGCTGGGAAGCAGGAATATAAACCGAATGGGGATCGAGATCGCCGAGAATTCCCTGGATCGCCGACTCCGTCAGTTTCTGTGTATCCAGTTCCTCCACATAATACTTTTCCGTAATGCTGAGGACATCTTTCAACTTAGTTACTTGTTCATAGATATTGTCGCTCGAGAAGAGACTGTTGAGAAGAGATCCTGCGCCAAAGCTCAGCAGTATCACCAACACCAAAGTTGCCAAAGAAAATCTCTTTCTCATCATATGTTCCTTTCGCGATGAAACCACATACTCATACGTGCGAGTATATCCAAAAAATAAGTGAAAATCAATTTAGCGTACCGGCTTCCACTCACTCAAGATGGATCGCCGAAAAAAGAATACCGAAAGAAAATTGAGAAACCACGAGGCGGTGACATACAGGTAGCCATACTTTCGGTAGCGCCGGGGAGATTCGTACACGAGAACGTCTTTCATGAACACGATCTTTCCCAGACTTTCAAGTCGTCGAAAGAGATCATAATCTTCTCCCGCAGCAATCCTGGCGGTATATCCATCAATGCTCTCGAAGGTCGTTCGTTTCAGCACGTGGCATTCACCCCTCCCCATGCCCATACCAACCCTATTCATCATAGAGAATAACCAGTTGTAGAAACCATGATAAAGATCATCGATCATCCTGGCTTCTTCCGGATATACTTCCACGCTGCATGTCACTGCGACCACTTCTGGCTTCTCGATCTCTTCTTGTATTCGCTGGAAAAATAACTCAAGATCGTGAATGCGGGTATCTGCATTCAGGAAAATAAGTATGTCTCCCCGCGCTTGTTGTGCCCCGATATTTCTTCCAAGAGAAATCGTCTGCTTCACGCCGCCGGCGTTCTCAACCACCACCGCCTTGTGCCGACGAGCGATGGACACTGTGCTGTCCAGGCTCCCTCCATCACTTACAATGACTTCAAGATTATGCCTGCTTCTTACCAGGGGAGAGAACTGGGAAATCATTTCATCCAGAAGTTTCTCTTCATTAAGTGTTGGAATAATGATGCTGATCATTTCCACCGCCGTGTAGAAACTCGCGGGTGCACGGTTATGTTCCTCCTTTTTCCGCAATAAAGAGAAAATTCTGCGCTACGAAGGATAGAAGATGTCTCAAGGAAGAGTCAACTGCGTTGAGAATCTCCGCAACTCGAATGTTTTGTCGCAGAAATGGAGGAAGGACCTCTGCAACAATGGTGCGTGGGAGAATACCGTAGGGGTGGATTTCACGGAGGGAGAGGTTGGCACCCTGACACAATTCCCGGATTTGATGTTTGGAATACCGGAACTGATGATGGTGAAATGACCCCGGCATCAGTCCGGTAAACCACTCGATCCATGAATGTTTGTTTGGAAAATGGCAGCACACGAAGAAACCACCCGGTTTCATGATGCGCCTGATTTCCCTCAGGCTCTCGATTTCATTTCCCCCTGTTTCCCTCACATGCTCAAGCACTCCCACAGAAACTACGGCGCCAAATGATTGATCGGGAAACGGAAGTCGGACCGGTTCGGTTTTGGAACCCTGCTGAAAATGATACTTTCCCCGGACAATATCGCCAAAGTAGAACGTATCAAACGAGTAGCCGGTTACCTCATGACCGGAGGCAGTGAGAAATGCGGAGGCATGCCCGTTCCCCGCACCCCAATCCAGAACGTGTTCACCGGAAGGAACATATTCGCGGAACTTTTTATAGAAGGGGAGATATTGACAACCCGTATAGATGGAGCTGAAGTTTGAATAGGCCTGATTCCCCGAAAGAGAGCGAGCACACAGCGATCTGATTATCTCTGCATCAATGCTGTGCAATCATCCTCCACGTTCCCGGCATCAAGCGATCCGCACGTGGCCGTGAGTCATCGTGTCGATATCCAACAAATTGATCCTGGTTCTTTGACAGCATTGGGAAAACATGTCGCCGATCTGTTGAGCGAGAGTTGTTTATTCCTTGGCTCCTTTTTCCGGCTTCATCTGAGGAAAGAAAATAACATCGCGGATCGACTCTTGACCCGTCATCAACATAGTCAATCGGTCAATGCCCACGCCAAGACCCGCCGTGGGGGGCATTCCATACTCCAGAGCACGGAGAAAATCCTCGTCCAGCGGTTGAACCTCTTTCTCACCCTTGGCCTTTGCCCGCATCTGTTCCTCGAAACGAGCACGTTGGTCTATCGGATCGTTAAGTTCAGAAAACGCGTTACAGATTTCCTGCGCGTTACAGATCGCTTCAAACCGCTCAACGAGGCCCTCTTCGGTCCGGTGCTTTTTGGCAAGAGGCGACATCTCCACCGGATAGTCCGTGATGAACGTCGGTTGGATGAGTTTGGGCTCGACGAGCTCGCTGAAGATTTCATCAATGATTGCGCCTATCCCGTCAGTCGCGGCAACAGCAATTCCAAGACCTTGGGCAATTGTTCTTAGTTCTGACTCTGTCTTCCCGCGTAATTGCTTTCCGGTAAAATGCTCAATCGATTCGAACATTGTCATCCGCTTCCAGGGTGGACTGAAATCAACTTCATTGTTTCCAATCCTCACGTTCAGAGAGCCGTTGACGGCTTTCGCAACCTCACCAAACATCTCCTCCACGAACTCCATCATCCAGTTGTAGTCTTTGTATGCGACATACACTTCGAGCATCGTGAACTCAGGGTTGTGTGTTCGATCCATACCCTCGTTCCGAAAGTCTTTTGCAAACTCATACACACCGTCAAAGCCGCCAACAATCAACCGCTTGAGATACAACTCATCCGCAATGCGCAGATACAGTTCAACATCCAGAGCATTGTGGTGTGTTGTAAAGGGCTTTGCAAACGCACCCCCATATTGCGGCTGCAGAATTGGCGTCTCCACTTCAAGAAATCCCCTCTCATCGAAAAATCTTCGCATGGTCGAGATGATTTTCGACCGCTTCAAAAAGACTTCCCGTACTTGGGGATTGACCACGAGGTCAACGTACCGCTGCCGGTATCGAAGCTCCTTGTCGGAGAAAGGATCATGAACAAGAGTGTTCCCCTGATCGTCCTTTGTTTCCTTTGCGATCGGAAGTGGCCGCAGTGACTTTGCAAGGAGCGTGAGTTTCTGAGCATGAATGGATATTTCCCCCATCTTTGTCCGAAAGACATATCCCTCGATTCCAACAATGTCACCGATATCGAAGAGTTTGAACGTATCATACGCTGGCCCGAGGTCATCCTTCTTCAGGTAGATCTGGATTTTTCCCCTGGAATCCATTAGATGAATAAAGGAAGCCTTCCCCATTCGCCTGATGGACATGATTCGTCCTGCAACCACCGCGGTCAATCGTGGGCCGTCATCCTTAAACGCAGAAAGCACATCGGAGGAAAAATCTTTTCGCGTAAATTCATGCGGATAGGGATTGACCCCGTCTTTGATTAGTGCGTCGAGTTCATGACGACGCCTGACCATGAGGTCGTTCAGACTCATTTCTTCTGTTTTGACTTCCAAGAAAAGCTCCGGGATGCGTAAGTGGATGGCAGATTGACCTGAAAATACCGAGATTGAGCCACAGAATCAAGGAAACCACCAGAGGGGACATTCTATTGAAGGTGGATTTTTGTACCGTGTCACTGTAACAGCACCGGCATTCTCCCCGTAGTATCAGTGTAGACAGGGACATCTATGAACTTCTTTGAAAACAAGCCTAACCTCTTCCGCCTTCTCTTCGGGTTATGGGCGGCGATCGTGGTTGGAGTGTTTGTTGTTTCGTTTTATAGAACAGGCACTTCACCGACCGACGAGAATTTGTTTCGCAATCCCCCTTCATCGCTGTACGTAACGACGCCTTTACAACCTCCTGATCGGTCGCATGAAACCGTCAAGACGGGCGACCTCCTCCTAAAGGTCGGATCGACCTCCGTCAAAACCATGAATGACCTCAAAGAAGCAATCCGCGATATCGGTGAGGCTGAGGTTCAGGTTTCAATCATTCGCCTTGTCGAAGGAAAGGACTATTCTTTTTCGATACCGCGAGACTTCTTGACAGATAAGAATATCCGGGAGCTGCCTCCAACAGCATACGTGATCGAAGTAAGCGAGGGAGGAGCTTCAGATCGGGCCGGAATGAAAGTGGGAGACCTGATAACCAAGATCAACGGAAGAACGTTTAAAAATGCAAACGACGCCGACAGGCTGTTGCGCGAGGGGGAAGCGGGAAAGAGTTCGGACTATGACGTTCTTCGAAACAACGAAGAAATTCGCCTTCATGTGACTCTTGCACCGTTCGGCATCCCAATGCAGCTGTTGCTTCTTGGGATTTCCTGTGTTGTGCTTGTGAGCTCAGGAATTTTCCTCGGCCTAAAGAGACCCCAATATGCGGCAGCCCGGTTGCTTGCGCTGTACTTTCTTGCCCTGGGATTTTCATTGGGTATGATTCTCATTCGGCGCAGCCCGAACACATTTCTCGATATACTGCTAGTGGGTAGCATCATGGTTACCCCGCCGCTATGGCTTCATTCTGCATTGTATTTTCCAAAGGAACGATCAAACTTGCTATCTCGACCATGGCTTCGTGTCCTTCCATATGGGATTACAGCAGTAGCGGTTGCCGGAACCCTTGCGTGGGGAAATATCTTCTTTTTCATCGGTCTCTTTGTGCTCATAGGCTATGTTGTCACTGTCCGCATAGTATTCCGAAAAACTGTTGACTCAGAATATAAGAAGCTTTTCAGGCCTGTTGCGTGGACGGGCAGGTTTGTCGGAATGGTGTGCGGGGGGCTTACTCTTGTCATCATTTTTGTCTTCGGCCAAACCGGAGCAGCCCAGACTGTTGTGGGTGCGATGGGGATGGTTGTCCTCCTCCTCCCGCTGTCCTATTACTATACAATCGGTCGTTACCATCTCCTCGACCTTGATCTGCGAATTCGCCGAAGCAGTCGATATAATATCCTCGCAACCGGACTGCGTATCGGTTTTCTGCTACTCAGCGGATACCTCATCTATCTTCTGGCCGTATGGGAGCCAACTCTCCCCAATATCAATATCTCTTCCGCATACGTAGAACTATTAGACACCCAGATCTCGCCCGATCGTCTCGATTTTCTCCAGAACATCGTTATCACATCACTCTCCATCGCATCAGCTCTTGTCTCCTTGTGGTTGGGTAGAAAATGCCTATCCTGGCTTGCAGTTCGATTCCACCGTGAACAATACGATTACCGACGCGCCGCAAATGAATTGGCGGCCACAATGGCTACTCGGCTGACCATGACTTCTCTTGGAAAGGGAATCGTTGAGAAGCTTGCTGAGCTTATGCACGTCAGGCACGTGGGAGTTCTTTTCTTTCGCAACGAAAGTACTTGCTGCTGTCAGGAAGCGTTCGGGTTTGACGGCAAAGGCTGGAAAGAATTCTGCATCAATTCTGAAACATCCCTAGTATCCGCGTTGAAGGAAGCACAAAGTGAAACGCGCGTGGAGTATCTTTCGCCCGGACTAAAGAAAACATTCCAGCAACACGGTTTCCAGCTCGTGATCCCCATCTGGTCAAAAGAAAAGCTTATTGGTGCAATTGTGGTGGGGGAAAAGATGTCCGAAGCCCCTTTCGACCGGGAAGATATGAACTTCCTGGGATCGATTGCGCGACAGGCCTCCATAGCAATCGAGAATGCGTTCCTCTACGAGGAGCTGACGGAGCAAGAACGGATGAAACATGAACTCGCCATTGCGCGGCGCATTCAACTCGAATCGCTTCCACAGCAAACGCCAATTATGCCTGGCCTTGATATTGCCGGCACGTCTGTTCCCGCCCTCGAAGTAGGGGGCGACTATTACGACTACTTGAACGGTGCCGTCGGGAAGCTTACTGTTGTGGTAGGTGATGTGAGCGGAAAGGGAACCTCTGCTGCGCTATATATGTCAAAGGTTCAGGGGATTCTCCGCTCTTTGCATGGCTTCGTTCATTCACCTCGAGATTTATTCGTTCGCACGAATCAATTGCTTTGCGGAGACATTGAGAAGAAGTCGTTTGTAACTGCAATTGCTGGAGCATTTGACCTGACGAGCAAGAAGGTCACGATTGCACGAGCCGGTCACCTCCCGCTCTTCCAATACAGGGCGGACATCCAACACGTCAAGCAAATAGTTCCGGCCGGTATTGGGCTCGCGCTCTCGGCTGATACCGTTTTCTCGGTGAACATGGAGGAGTGCGTTCTCGGCTTTTCCACTGGGGATATCTTTCTTTTCATCTCCGACGGGATTACCGAAGCAAAGACAGAGGAAGGGGTTGAATTCGGCGAAGAGCGTGTTCGAGAGATTCTTGCCCAGCATGCGCATGAGTCGGCAGCAGTTATCCGGGACCGCGTGTTGCAAGAATTGAAGGAGTTCGCGGGAAGCGCCCCTCAACACGACGATCAAACCGTCGTCGTGGTGCGCATTGTTGAGTGAGTCCTACAATCCCAACGACACCATGGTATGTGTGAGGATCTCGATATTTCGTTCCAGAGTCGAAAGATAAAGAAACTCGTTCGGCTGGTGCCCTGTATATTCCTCATCGGGCATTGCCGGCCCAAAAACAACGGCGTTAGGAATTCGTTTCGCATACGTCCCGCCACCAATCGACTGCGCGCTTCTGTTCTCCCCGGTTACTTCGTTGTAGATCCCCAGAAGTTTCGTTACGAAGGCAGAAGACGGATCATTGAACAAAGGCTTGCTCAAATAGTGCGTGTGCTTTGTTGCAGTCCCATGAGCTTCATCAAATTGTAGGTAGCGGATCCCAAGTGAATCCTCGATAGTGGCCAGTTCAATTCCTTTCGGGATCCTGAAATTAAACATCAGCGTCGCCGATGAATCCGTTCTGCCAGCCATATCCAGCGCAACAGTGACGTCGCCCATGAAGTCATCGTGATGCGAAATCCCCAGGCCACTACCATCCAAGCCAAACCCGATATACTGCGAAGCGAACCTAGCGGCCTGACTGAACTCGTTGTCAATGGTTTGAACATCCCGATCCAGAAACATAAGGAGATCGACAAGCGCATTGTGGCCAGATTGAGGAGCGCTGGAATGAACCGACTTTCCCTTTGCACGAATTACGATTGTATCTCGCCTCATTTCGACCTCGATACCAGCTCCTTTCCTCTTTGCGTTGAATAATTCCGCCTTCAGTTCCAAAGCTGCAACAGATTTCGTCACATCAACACCGCGCGGTACCATTGTCGCCGTCGCTAACGCAGGTACGATAGACGGCGAAAAGCCAGCGTGAAGATCGACGATGAGAAGGCCATGCGCCTGGACATCCGGAATTACGACGGGGAACTCCATCCATGAACCACACCAACCTTTTTCAGCACAGATGACAGGATAGTTTGAATCGACTACCAACGTTCTGTCCGGTGCGGGCTTGCTCTTCAGGTATGTTGTCACATCTTCATTCGCCGATTCCTCATCAGTGCCTACCAACAGGATGATTTTCTTCTTGATAGGAAGCTTGCTGTCGAGGATCGCGCGCATGCCATACATAATTGCAACGATTGGACCTTTGTCATCAATCGCTCCCCTTCCCCATATTCGGCCTTCAGAGACTTCGCCGCTCCATGGATCATGATTCCATTCAGAAAGTTCCACCGGCTGCACATCAGAGTGGGACATCAGGCCCAGCGTTTCCTTCCCGTCACCAATCCATATTTCCTGCACATAGCCGCCAACGTCGTTATACTGCAAGCCGAGTTTGGTTGCGAGATTGAACAGGAATTCCCTCTGCTTGACAAACTCCGGGTTCATCCTGTTGGGAACATCTGTTGCGAAGGTTCTAAACTTGATGAGGGCGGAGGTGTTCCGAATGATCTCATCTTTGTAGAACGAAAGTGCATAGGCATGTGTTATCCATGCAAAAGGATCTGCGGGGATCTCAACGTTCATGGGGTCGTTCGTTGCGCGAATAATCGCCTCCGCAAGCCGGGGGTCATGTTCCTTCAAATCCCTGGCAACCATTCGGGCAAAATACGCAAAGACCGCCGAGCTGCTGACCCTACCCGTTGCCGAAGCGGCGCGAACATACTCGTCAGTTTTTTCCTTCAGGATCGTCTGCAGTGGCGACTGCTGTGAGAATGCAACGGTGGATACACCAAAAATACATGCAGCGACAAGTGTCTTCATGGAACCTCTGTCAAAAAGGAATTTATTTCTTCATGGCCAACGTCAGACCATCCCCTATGGGCACCATGCTGATTTCAACAGCATGGTTTTGTCTAAGAAACTCGTTGAACGCACGAATGGCCTCGGTCTCCTTTTCCCTCTCGGATGGGTCCGCTACTCTGCCGGACCAAAGGACATTGTCAATGGCAATGAGTCCACCCTTTCTCACCAAGGGAAGAAGAAGGTTAAAGTACGTTCCGTAGTTTTCCTTATCCGCGTCAATGAAAGCGAAATCGAATTCGATGTTTTCCGATCCAATCCTCTTCAAGGAGTCGGCAGCAGGTCCCAATCGCAGATCGATTTTCTCTGATACGCCGGCTATCTTCCAGTACTTCCTTGCAATCGTGGTCCATTCCTCACTAACATCGCAGGCAATAAGTCTGCCTTGTTCCGGAAGCGACTGGGCCACCCAAATGGAGCTGTATCCCGTAAACGTGCCGAGTTCAATTGCACGCTCAGCATGCATCAGTTTTACGAGAAGCGACATGAACTGGCCTTGTTCGGGTGAGATTTGCATTCTCGAATTCGAAAGGGAAGCAGTTTCCTCACGCAGTTGCCTTAACACCGATGACTCCCGAACCGAAATTGAACGCAGATACTCCTGGAGTTCTTTCGAGAGCCCTAAGGTCGTTGTGGACATTTCATGTCATCTAAAAGTGATACGTAACAGAAGGCTGGTCTACGGCTCTAGCTGTTGAGGGGGCATTTGATCAGTTGGCGAAGAGCTTTTTCCCCGAGCAACAAGCAGGACAAGGGCGCCGAGAAGAATAGCCACGTCAGCAAAATTGAATACAGCTGTGCGCACGTTACCGATGCCGACGACAAGGAAATCAATGACGGCGCCATCGTTGAGAAGGCGATCGATCAGATTCCCAAGACCGCCTCCAAGAACAAGAGAAATCGAAATAATCTGAAGAGTCGTCATTTTCTTGCTCAGAAGAGCAAAGAGAAAAAAACCGGTGAGTGCAATGGCAACAAACACAGTAAGAATCAAAAACCGGTGTTCACCGGAAAGCGACGAACCAAAACTGAGCATGCCGCCATAATTCTCTGCAAGTTGCAATTGAAGAAAGTCCCCCATGTAAGAGATTGC
>QKGJ01000179.1 GCA_003251275.1 Ignavibacteria bacterium | reverse complement strand
TCGATGGCAAGCGTGAGTGCAGCGGTCGGCTGACAATAAGGGATCCCTCAAACTTTTTCAGAAGGAGACATGATCATGTTTTTTCGTACAACGGCTGTGATGGCGTTTGTCCTCTTTATGATCGGAGGTTCACTTGCCCAACAGGCAGCCATCAAAATCGAAGCAATGAGTCCTGGAAGACTTCATCACCTCGGTCTTACGGGAAGCACAACGACGGGTCTCTCCGTCGTTCCCAAAGGCGGCGTGGTCTATATGTCGGACCGCGATCTTGCGGGCGGGACGATCAACTCATGCGTCTGGCAGATGACGAGCAAGCCGGGTGGGTCGCTGGCAGACCTTGACAGCACCTTGACGCACTGGACAACCTTTCGGCCGGATATGACTGGCCAGTATGCAATCAAACTGACGATTACGACAGCAACCGGCACTGACGACACTACTATTACAATAACGGCTGCCAATTTCACGGGAGTCGGCAGCGTTGGAAATGTTCCACCCAACATCGCTCAAGGTCAATGTGCCGGATGCCATAGTGGAAGCATCCCCAGTCTGGCAGACAAAGTCACTCCATGGAAAACCAGCGGACATGCAGCAATGTTTCAGCGCGGCGTTGACGGAATAGTCAGCAGCCATTACTCAAGTTCTTGCATGAGTTGTCACACTACAGGGCTAGACACGGATCCATTGGCGGTAAACAACGGTTTCGATGATCAGATGACATCAAGCGGATGGCTGTTTCCCTCAACGTTGCAGCCAGGAAACTTCGACACACTTGTTGCCAATCATCCGCAACTTGCCCAGGTTGGAACAATCGGATGTGAGATGTGCCATGGTCCAGGAAACCAGCACTTTGGCAATGCAGCAAAGACCGCGGTTTCTATAGACATCGGAGCTTGCGCCGCGTGCCACGACGAGCCTTGGAGACACAACAAGGTATCAGAATACGAGAATTCCAAGCATGCTGAACTCATTTGGAGTTCATCGTTCAGGCAGCAGCCAAGCAGTTCGGACTTCATGACCAACTCACTGAACAACTGCATCCGATGCCACGACGGTCAGGCGTTCATCAACTATACAAATGAAGTCGGCACCGATACACGAAGCATCACATCAGTTCAAAACCTCACGTGCGCCGCGTGCCATGAACCGCACGGTACTCCGAATGCATACCAACTCAGGAAGATCTCGGTCGACACACTCGCCAACGGATTGGCGATCCCGAGCACGGTAGGATCGGGTGGAGTGTGTATGAACTGCCACAAGTCACGACGCGACGGGGAAACATATCCGATCACCACAAGCATCAGTTCACATTTCGGCCCACACCACAGTCCACAAACCGATATGTACCTGGGCAAGAATGCCCACAGCTTTGGTCAATCAATCCCCAGTAGCATTGCCCATTCACTCGTTCAGGATGCGTGCGTGGGATGTCACATGTCGGCAACTGTGGACACAGGCTCTGTAGCACGAGACAAGATCGGCGGGCATTCCTGGGGCATGACGTACAGAGAGCCGGGTGTGGAAATCGACAATGTTAGTGGATGCGTCGGATGCCATACCGGTATCACTCATTTCAGAGATATCATCGCTGCCTTTGACTATGACAACGACGGAACAATTGAGCCATTCATCAATGAGACCCATGGGCTGCGAGCACTCCTTGCCGAGGCGCTTCCACCATTTGGAGTTGATAGCGTTGACTGGAGGATGATTCAGGCAAGTCCTGATTCAGTCCGCCTGAAGAAAGCATATTACAACTATGAATTCTTCGAGGGCGATGCATCGGAGGGTATTCACAATCCGAAATATGCAATCGGCGTTCTGCAGCGTTCCGTATCGATTCTGACAGGCGTTGAGTTCAGGGAAGCGAATGGCGTTCCGGAAGTATTCGCGCTCCATCAAAACTATCCCAACCCCTTCAACCCAACGACAACAATCAGCTTCGCAATTCCGCGACAAGCAACCGTTCGTCTAGAGGTATATGATCTTGTTGGGCGTCTGGTAAAGGTGCTTGCGAACGAGGAGCTGCCGCAAGGGAACTACTCTGCTGTGTGGGATGGAACGAATGTAGCTGGCACTGGAGTTTCGAGTGGCATCTATCTATATCGAATCCAGGCAGGAACCTTCGTATCTGTGAAGAAGATGGTTCTGCTCCGATAACCGGCGAAACAGTTCTCAACAAAAAAGGCGGCCAGCATTGGCCGCCTTTTTTGTTATTCTGATCTTGTCGAGGGAACGCTTGAGCGAGGCGAAGTCGTACAGTGGCCTGAACTCGTGACTAATCATGCAGGAACAAATCCGCAATCTGTCGTGCCTGCTTTCCTGGATCTCCTTCGTTACGGTTGGTAAGAATTACCACCATTAGTTGATCTTCGGGAAAGAGTTGTATGTTGTTTCGGAACCCAATGGTGCTGCCACCGTGGTACGGGTGAATTCTACCACGATAGGTTTCGAGGTGCCATCCGAATCCATAATCGATTGAAGTGCCATCATTCAGTTTTCCCATCGTCCAGCCAAGTCCCTGGGTTTCAGCGGAAACGAGTTTGTGGTGATACAATGCTGAAACCCAACGCGACAATTCCGATACGTTGGAGTAGATACCGCCGTCGCCGAGCACCGCGCTTGTCACGCTTTGATCTGTCCTCACCCAACTACCCTGCTCCTGAGAATATCCAAACGCTCTATTGACAACTGTTGATATTCCATCTTCAAATGCAACAGATGTTTTCATTCCGATCGGGTCAAAAATATTGTCTCTGAGAAAGTCTGCGAAACGCTGCCCCGACACTTTCTCGACAATTAGCGCAAGGAACGCGTAGCCGGTGTTACTGTATTGAAACTTCTGGCCGGATGGGAATTCGAGAGAATCCACGCCCTCGAGAAGTCGAAAGCAATCCGCATCTTTCACCTGCACCGTTTGCGAATCGGGGATCAGAGACTCGTAGTCTCGTAGTCCTGAAGTGTGCTGGAGCAGATGGCGAATGGAGATGCCTTTGCCATACGAAGGAAACTCAGGAAACAAACCACCAAGAGTGTCGTCATAAGAAAGTTGGCCTCGTTCAGTCAGCATCATGATGCACGTTGCGGTGAATTGTTTTGTTAGTGAGGCAAGGCGAAAATTAGTTGAAGTTGTAACAGGTTCATGATCGTCGAGGTTTGCCATCCCGTATGCCTTGCTCATCAGAACTGTGTCATTCTTCATAACAAGTATGGCAGCGCCCGGTACGGTGGACGGCGAATATTCATGCATTATCACATCAATATCCCTCTCTCTTAGATCCAAGGAGGAAGCACACCCAAGCGCATAAATACTAAGGAGAATGAAGACAAACGGTCCAACATTTTTCATTTCGAGAATTACCGGTTTCTTCGTTTGAACGTATCTGATACCTTTCATTATTTCAAAACCCATTGGGTAACTCCGCCCTACTGTTCGCAATGAGTATGAGTGAAGCAGCCATAAGAAGTGGTAAACTAGCCAAGTACAAATAGAATAGGACGTCTTTGAATGTTGACTTTGGGATAGAAGACAGCTCCTCTAAACCTTTCTCCAACACTCCACGATGGACAAGAAGGAAATAGTTTAGGATACATAAACCAACAAGCATCAACGTGCCGACACCTTCACTTATCTTGACGTCAATGCTGAACAATTCGCTGATGATGATCAATACAGCCCATGTATCAATACAAATCCAAGCACTAAAAGCGGCAACGGTATGGGGCCATGGCCTGTCATCAATGAGTTTTGATGTCCGTTGCCAAAGTCTGTAGTGGCGATAAAACAGATATCGATAGAAACCGAATGCTCCCATAAAGAAATCTTTCCTGCGTTATTTGTCCCCTTGAAGTTGGCACATTTCCAATAACAAAGCAACACGTTGCTTCTCTCGAACTTTTTCCTGACCATTGATTCGAGTTTGCAATAAAGCATCGTTCCTTCATTCTTCCTTACTGCTAATCACTCTTCATCAGAGCAGGCGAATCTCTTGTCTTGCGCCAACAACAATTGCCCCGACGTCAGGACTAGTATTTTCAGTCGACTCTGGAATCGCATCACTGACATGAATCCAATTGAATCTCAAGTAAAGGAATTTCTCTCCCAGCGCCGTATTGCTGTTGCCGGTATTTCCCGCTCCGGAAAGGATGCCGGAAATGCAATTTATAAGAAACTCAAAGCGACCGGCCACGAGGTCTTCGCGGTCAATCCTAACGCAAAAGAAATAGATAGTGATGTATGCTATCCCGATCTGACCTCAATTCCTGGCGGCGTTGATGGAGTCGTTGCAGTTACAACTCCAGGAGTAACGGAAAAGATCGTCCAGGAGTGCGTGACCGTTGGCGTTCGTCACGTCTGGATGCATCGATCCATCGGCAACAGCGTTTCCGTGCCTGGAATTGAAACCGCCCGGAAACATGGCATCAAGGTGATCGCCGGCGGCTGTCCAATGATGTTTCAGGAGCCGGTCGACATCGGGCACAAATGTATGAAGTGGTGGTTCAGCTTCCGAGGCACAATAAAAGGATCGTAGGCCCAAATGAGACGTCTGAAGGTCATCTTGTTTTTCGTTATTGCAACGTCTTGCTTCAGTTGTTACAGAAGAGAGGGTGAACAGCTCTACCAACTCATCGTCAAGAGCAATATTCCTAAGACAGCACTCGCAACGTCTGTGCAGGGTCGACCGATTTATCTGTATGAAATAGGGACCGGAGATAGCACCGCTGTGATCTTCGGCGGCTTCCACGGTGATGAAGTCCTCGGAGTGGAGTTTGTCCAGAAATTCGCGGACTATCTTTACCGCGAAGGGCAACATCAAACCCTTGCTCATATCTTCATTGTCCCGACCCTCAACCCCGACGGATTGATCACGGACACGCGCGTGAACTCTAATGGCGTGGACATCAACAGAAATTTTCCAACAAACAATTGGACAACAACATACGACAATAACAAGAACTATCCGGGCGAGTCACCGGCTTCGGAACCGGAAACGAGAGCGGTCATTGCGCTCCTCGACAAGGTGAAACCTCAACGCATCGTAACGGTGCACACTCCTCTCAAAGTGGTGAACTACGACGGTCCGGGACTGAAGCTGGCAAGTTCGATGGCGGCATTGAATGGGTATCCGGTCGCTGGCGACATCGGCTACCCGACGCCGGGTTCATTCGGAACGTACGCGGGCAAGGAAAAGCAAATCCCTGTTATCACACTTGAACTGCCAAACGCTCCACTCGATGAGATATGGGAAGCGAATCGGCAAGCGTTGATGCGAGCGCTAAATTTCTAACTCACAGAGAAGGTACAGTATGGCCACACGTTTGAATCTCATCGTAATTCTCGTTTCTGCTTGTACGACGTTCGCAATATCATCGGAATATCCCGTACCGACTGAAGTGAATATAAAGGCGAGAGACGGAGTCACAATCTATGCAGATGTGTATCTTTCTACGAGAGGAAAAGCTGCTCCCCTTATCCTCCTTTTTCACCAGGCGGGCGGCGATGCCCGCGGAGAATATGCTTCTCACATTCCCAGACTTCTCGACGAGGGTTACAACGTCATCGCAGCAGATCAGCGAAGCGGAGGCAATAGGTTCGAAAGCACGAATCGCACCGTTCTTGCCTTGGAGAGAAAGCAATACTCCTACTGCGACGCATACCAAGATCTGGAGGCAGCGTTGCGCTACGCAGCAGAGAATGGCTTTACGGGAAAGAGGTTTGCCTGGGGAAGTAGTTACAGTGCAGCGCTTGTGCTCAAACTTGGGGCAGAACATCCAAAGGAGCTGAATGGGATCCTCTCATTCTCGCCCGCCTCAGGTGAGGCAATGGGCGAATGCAAGCCAGAACCATTTGCCCCAAACCTGCACTTGCCCACTCTCATCATGCGGCCACGCTCGGAGATGCAGCGGGAAAACTCCAAAGAACAGTTTGTCCTTTTTCAGAAACACGGATTTCAAACGTACGTTGCTGAAAACGGTGTTCATGGCTCATCCATGCTGAATCCACATCGAGTGGACGGGAACGTGGAGAAACATTGGAAGGTGGTTCTGGATTTCATTCGAACAATAGTCAATCAGTAAGCTCATCATGCTAGGAGGAATTATGGTTACTATTCGTCGGCTTCTGTTTCTCGCTGTGCTATTCCCATGTCTCATGCTTCTTACCAATCTCGACCAGTTCCTGCAGGAGTCCTCGGCCACCGAGCCCTTCGTCAGCACCTTCTCGATTGTTGCGTACGATCCTGCCAACGGCGATCTTGGCATTGCTGTCCAATCCAAGTTTCCCAACGTCCGTCCGATTGTACCGTGGGCGAAGGCTGGCGTTGGCGCCGTGGCAACGCAGAGCTTCTCAAATCTTGACTACGGCATTAAGGGGTTGCAGTTGATGGAGAATGGTGCCACGGCAGAGGAAGCCCTCAAGATAGTCATGCAAAACGATGAGGGTCGACAGAAGAGGCAAGTGGGAATAGTCGACGCAAACGGTAATGCCGCAACGTGGACAGGTACGTTGCCCAAGTCATGGGCCGGGGCAGCAGTCGGACAAGAAAATGGAAGGGCTCCGGAGACCCTCGGCGACGAAGATGGACGCAAAGCGACCGTGGTTACTGGAAAAGACTACACAGCTCAGGGAAACGT
>QKGJ01000175.1 GCA_003251275.1 Ignavibacteria bacterium | reverse complement strand
CCAGTGAGTGGAATCGCTTGTGACAGCGTCAGCTGGACGTCACCGGTGCCTGGGGGAAGATCGAACACAAGGTAATCGAGTTCCCCCCAATCAACATCTCCGATAAACTGTTTCACCGCGCTGGATGCCATGGGACCGCGCCAGATAACAGCCTGCATTGGATCCACCAGGAAACCGATCGACATCGCCTTCACGTTATGGTTGTCCATCGGTTGCAAACGTTGGTTCTTGACAATCGGTCGGCCCGTTATTCCCATCATGAGAGGGAGACTTGGCCCGTAGACATCGACGTCGGCAATTCCCACACGTGCACCGTCGAGAGCAAGAGAAACGGCAAGGTTAACGGCAACGGTTGATTTCCCTACTCCTCCCTTTCCGGACGCGACAGCAATCATATTCTTCACCTGCGGCAGGGGGGATGGCTGCGCAGAAAGTTCTGCGCGCGTAACGTTCGAGGTCATCTCAATATCAACCGAACCGATGTCAGGAAACCGCTTGCGGATAGCCTGCACTGATGCTGCCTTCAACTCGTCTCGCACCGGACAAGCCGGAGTAGTCAGCTCGATGTTGAAACGTACATTTTTGTCTTTAATGACAACGTTCTTTACGAAGTTCAGCGTAACAATGTCCCGATGAAGATCGGGATCTTTCACTTCTTTGAGGGCATCCAGAATGTTTAACTCGTTCAATTCTTCCATAGCAGGGTCGTTCCTTTTACTATTACAAAATATCAAATAACTTTCATTTGTTTCCCAACGATCTCAAAAGCCCTGAGTGCCCTGTCGAGGTCCTTTCGCGAAAGTGCTGCCGATACCTGCGCCCGCAAACGCGCTTCTCCTTTCGGAACAACCGGAAACCACAGCCCCTTGATATAGACGCCTTTCTTCAGCAGTTCCTTACTCATCTCCTGTGCCACCGAGGCATCACCAAGCATTACGGGAACAATCGGGTGTTCGCCATCCAGAATCGTATAGCCGAGGGCGACAATTTCCTTTCTGAAATAGGATGTGTTCTTTTGTAACTTCTTGATGATGCTTTTGTTTTTCGACAGAAGATCAAAAGCTGCGCCGGCTCCAAAAACAATGGAGGCCGGAAGCGAGTTCGAGAAGATATATGTTCGGGCCTTTTGTCGCATGAAGTCTATCAATTGCTTCTTCCCGCTGATATATCCCCCTGCAGCGCCACCAATTGCCTTCCCTAGTGTGCCGGTTAAGACGTCGATCTTGCCATGCACTCCCTTTGCTTCGGGTGTGCCACGACCTCGCTTACCAACCACCCCGACTCCATGCGAATCATCGACAAAGAGTAGTGCATCATAGTTCTTCGCAATCTCCACAATGCGATCCAGGGGCGCGAGATCACCCTCCATACTGAAAACCCCGTCCGTTGCGATGATCCGCAGGCGATAGTCTTTTTCTTTGTCGTCGTCCAACTGACGAATGAGATCCTGAACATCCGCATGCTTGTATATCTTCTTGTCAGTTGTCTCGGATTTGCAAAGTCTTTGCCCATCGATGATGCTCGCGTGATTCAGTCGGTCTGAATAAATCACATCCTTGTATGACTCCACACCCATTTTTTCGTTCGTGAGCGAAGCAAAGAATGCCTCGTTTGCTGCCCAGCAGGAAGAAAAAAGGATCGTATCTTCTGTACCCAGAAACTTGGAAATTCTCTTTTCAAGCTTGAAATGAATGTCCTGCGTTCCGCAGATGAAGCGCACCGATGCAACACCGTAGCCATACTCCTTGATCCCTTTGATAGCCGCCTTACGAACGACGGGATGATTGGAGAGACCTGCATAGTTATTCGAGGCAAGCATGACAACCTTCTTCCCATTAACCCGCACAACGCCATCCTGGGCACTTTCGAGTGGAACCTCGTATTTGTAGGTATTGCTCGCCTCAAGCGAGTGCAGCTCGCGAGCAACGAGTTCAAGAACGTTTGCCATAGAATCCTCGTGATTAAAAAAAATTACTGCGCTCTCACCATCCGGACGGAGAATGAGCCATCCATCCCATGCCGGTGGGGAAATGTTTCGACGTACCCTTCGGGTGTTACAAGATCAGAATTGACAAATTTCTTTGCATCATCAACGCTGAATTCCGGATGCCGGGTCAGAAAGTTCGCCACTTGATCCTGGTTTTCTTCCGCTTCGGTGGTGCATGTGCTGTATACGAGTACCCCACCGGGTCGTACCAGGCGGGCCGCATTGTCCAGCATGTCTGCCTGCAACTGTGCGAGTTTGAGGATATCATCAACGTCTCTTTTCCACTTGATGTCAGGTTTTTTTGCAAGAACACCGAGTCCAGAGCATGGCACGTCAAGAATGACCTTGTCAGCCTGTTCGCTTTCCAATGTGGTCGCATCCGCAGCCATGGGAGATACGTTGCGGATACCAAGGCGATCACACGCCGAGCGGATCATCTTCAATTTCACCTCATACTTGTCGACTGCCAGCACCGTCCCTTCATTGCCCATCAGTTCGGCAATACTGGTGGTCTTGCCGCCGGGAGCTGCGCACAGGTCGATCACTTTGTCGCCCGGGCTCGGTGCGAGAAGAATACAGGGAATTGCGGCGCTTTCATCCTGTATCGTGAAATACCCGTTTCGAAACAAATCCATTTGACCAATACGGGAGAGTCCTTTGACACTCACAAAGAAATCGATATGGCTCGACCCTTTGTACTCGATCCCTTCTTTCTCCAGAAGGGTAAGAAAGTATCCAGGTTCAATTTTCAGGCGGTTGATCCGGAGATGCAAACAGGGACGTTCATTGTTGACGTTCAGGAATCTTTCCAACTCCTCCTCACCAAACCGACTGAGCCATCTTTTCACCATCCACGTAGGATGTGAGTACACGACGGCGTGATATTGGACTGAATCTCCGGCTTTGTCCGGATAGCGGATTCCTTCGAGGTTCCGGAGGATATTTCTCAGCACCGCGTTTACCAAGCCAGCGGGTTTATCCCCGCGAATCCGCTTCACAAACTCAACCGCTTCATTCACCGCGGCCGCATGCGGAATCCGCGTCAAGTACAGGATCTGGTACAATCCCACCCGCATTGCGTTCTTAATATTGATTTCGGACTTTGCGAAGTTCCCGTGGGAGAAGCCGTTCAGAACCCAATCGAGCTTGTTTTGCCAGCGAAGAACACCGTGGGTTAGTTCATTCAAAAGGCCTTTATCCTGATCACTCAAACTGGCCGATTTCATTTCAACGTTGAGGACCTTGTCAAGGTACGAGTCAGACCGCTCAACGCGATTGAGAATCCGCACCGCAGTACCGCGAACACCCTCATAGAGACTTGGTTGTTCATGCAACTCCAGTGATTCACCCTTATATCCCTGATTATTGTCTCTCATCCGATCGCCATGATAGGCGTCGATTGATCCAAGGGCAACGCCCTTTTGTTCCTCAAATAGACCGGGGGAAAAAGCGTCAGGCGAGGACAAAGGTGCGAGCATTGCTCAAAGAAGTGTCTCGACGCGATGTGATGAAACAAAAAAACGTTCCGACCGGAACGCGGCGGAACGTTTTGAAAATACGAAGAGACAAATTACGCCGTTGGCGCTTCTGTCTTCTTCCCATACTTCTTGTTGTACCGTTCTACGCGGCCCGCAGAGTCGACAAGTTTCTGCTTCCCCGTAAAAAACGGATGGCAACTGGAACAGATTTCCAGTCGCAAATCACCGATCGTAGACCGGGTCTCAAACGTGTTACCACAAACGCACGTAACGACTGCTTTCTTATATTCCGGATGGATTCCCGCTCTCATTGTTTCGCATATCCTTTCGTCTTGCACGATACATCAATTGAAGTGGGGCTAATATACTGCTTTTGCGTTCGAGAAGCAACCGCTTGAAACTAGGGGGTCGATTTCATAGATTGATCTATCCAACCGATCATGAATGAAAGAGGAGACCTCCGATGTTGCGAACGTTTGGTGTTACCTTGTGTTTACTGTTTCTCCTCCGGGGAGATGTGTTGAGCGGTAGCACCTACCGGTTTTTGCGCAATGACGTTGGCGCACGCTCGGCAGCACTCGCCGGTTCATTTCTCGCTATTACAGACGATCCGAATTCCCTGTTTTATAACATGGCAGCGCTCAGCACAATCCAGGGCCCAAAAGGATCCATCGGTTTCTTTAAGCAACTCCTGGACATCAACACCGGTTACGTTTCGTATGCGCAGGAGATTTCCGACGTAGGAACTTTCGGGGCAGGTGTGGTCTACACGAACTACGGATCATTCACAAAAACCGATGACGTTGGAACCGTTCTCGGTTCATTCAACGCCGGTGATTTCGCACTCAGCGTAGGGTACTCGAATGTGATCCAGGAAAATCTTTACTACGGCGTTGGTCTTAAGTTCATTTATTCTTCAATAGACTCTTATTCCTCCTCGGGTATCGCCGGCGATCTTGGACTGATGTATGTAGTGCCGGAAAGTCGACTGACACTTGGCGCCAGCATTCGTAATCTGGGTGCGCAATTGGATCCATACGCCACGACGAGAGAAGATCTTCCTCTTGACCTAATGATCGGCGCATCTATCGTCCCGCGCGGTATTCCTCTTCTTCTCAATCTCTCTTTCAATCGTTTGAATGAAGGCGACACATTTGGCGATCGCTTTCGTGATTTTTCTCTCGGAGGAGAATTTACTCTCAGCAAAGTACTCCAGGCACGTTTCGGTTACGACAATGAGCTGCGTCGCGATCTGAAGATCGGGACCTCTGCCGGGCTTGCAGGATTCGCCGGAGGAATCGGTATTATGATAAGCGAATATCGGGTTGATTATGCCCTTTCCTCCCTTGGCAAAGCGGGAAGTGTCCATCGAATCTCCATTGCAGCATCCCTTTAGCTGACGGTTTCACTGTCGGCGTCGTTGCCGAATTCGAGCAGCACAAACGCCTGTTCGATTTCAGCATGATTTCCCACAAGTACTAATGCATCTCCGGAATTGATTTCGAAATCAGACGACGGGTATGTCGTTGATTTCTCTCCTCGTACTACGGCGATTACGTTCGCGCCAGTCTTTCCGTGAATATCAAGATCACGGAGCCTCTTGCCGGCTGCCCTGCCCCCCTCCTCAACCATAAACACTTCTGTTGTCCCTGCCGCTAGCCAATGCATCATTTTTTCAGAGACAACTTGTTGAAGCACCGGCGTTCTGAAAACCCGATACCCTTCACCACGAATGAACCGCTCTTGGGCAGCGATAATGTTTCGTGGAATATGAAACCTGGACAGTACTCTTGTGAAAATCTCGATCGACGTCTCAAATTCTTCAGGAATCACCTCATTAGCCCCCGCTTGGTAAAGTGCCTCGAGTTCCGTCACCGTCCGGGTGCGCACAATAATATGTATGGATGGATTCAAGGAACGCGCAAGACGCACCCCATCCATGGTCGCCCTGGGATCCGATATCGCAAACACGATCGTACTTGCAGTGTCAATGGCACACAACCTCAGGATGTCCTCCCTTGTAACGTCACCATACAAAATTGGCTGCCCGACACGTCTGGCTTTCCTGACGGTCTCACCATTCAACTCGATCACGACATACTGAATGCCTGTCTCTTTCAGGACACGGGTAAGATTACGCCCGTTAAGACCAAAGCCAACAATAATCACGTGATTCTTCCGCGCCTCCTCGGTCTTCAGTTCACCCCTGGTTTCTGTTCGCGACTTCCACGGCATCGCTTTGAGCATATATCCCGCAAGGGTCGGACCAGACCGAATAAGAAATGGTGTCACCATCATCGTAAGAATGGATGATGCAAGAAAGCCCTGGTACAAGCCGTCTGAGAGAAGCCCATTACTCTGACCAACTTTCATGAGTACAAAAGAAAACTCTCCGATCTGGGCGATACTCACGGCAACCATGACACTGATACGAAGAGGGTATTTCATCAGCAATACGATCACGAAGACCACAAGACCCTTAACGAAGAGGATCGCAAAACCAAGCAGAATGACCATGCTTATGTTCGATGCGGCATATTGCAAATTGAGAAGCATCCCGATGGAAATGAAGAATATGCTGTTAAAGACATCCCGAAACGGCATCATCTCTGCGACCACTTGATGACTATACTCCGATTCCGAAATGATAATGCCGGCCAGGAAGGCACCAAGCGCCAGAGAAAAATCCATGGCTGCTGTCAGAAAGGCGAACCCGAGACATGCAACAACGGCTCCGAGGACAAATACTTCACGAATGCGGAGTGCAACGATTGCTCGGAGGACCTTCGGCATGAGAAAGCGCGCCGCCACAGAAACAACGCCTACCACAACAATACCCTCCCCCAATCGAAAAAGCACCGACGAGATGGAGGCCTCGACTGTTCCAGCGAGCACCGGAACCAGAATAATCATGAGAACAATCAGAAAGTCCTGAAACAGAAGAATCCCGATGACCAGTTTCCCTTGCGGCGCGTCGATCTCACGACGCTGGTCGTATATCTTCAGAACAATCGCAGTACTACTGAGGGTGATGAGGAATCCGATGAAAATGGATTCGCCCAATGTGAACCCAAACAGACTACTGAGGGCAGCTACCACAAGGGAAGTGATGAGTGCCTGGAGGGAACCTCCTAAAGCGAAGGCCCGCCTGATTTGGCTCAGACGCTCAAGCGAAAACTCCAGTCCAATGGTAAAG
>QKGJ01000337.1 GCA_003251275.1 Ignavibacteria bacterium | reverse complement strand
AAAATTAGCGAATACGGGTCACCTTACCTTTTCAACCCTCCACACAAACGACGCTCCCAGCGCCATTTCCAGGCTTTACAAGATGGGTGTTGAACCCTTCCTCCTGGCATACTCGATAAATATGGTCTTGGCTCAAAGGCTTTTGCGTAAGCGTTGTACAAAGTGCAAAAGCCCTATTGAGAATCCTGATGTCGAAGCCCTAAAAAAGCTCGGCATGACTCTTGAGGAAATTAAGGGTTCGAGGCTGTTTATGCCCAAAGGCTGCTCTGACTGTATGAACGGATACAAAGGGCGGACGGCTATTCACGAAGCTCTCTACTTCACCAAGGATATTCGTAAGATTGTGCTTGAAGCCGAAGGGCTGGTAGATGAGGAAAAGCTTCGAAATCAGGCCATTAAGCAGGGAATGAAGACTCTCCGCCAAACAGCAGTCGAACTTCTCAAGGACGGGACAACGTCTATGGAAGAAGTGGCGGCCGCCACAGTAGATGAGGAATAGCAGAATTTGTGCCCATGGTCACTGTGGTATGTGCATGGTTTTCCTATTCTTATAATAGTCATTTGAAAGTGAAACATGAGTTTGGGACAAACAATGCTGAGCATCGCCACTTTGGTCGCACTGACGATCATGGTCGTCACGTCCCAACGCTACCTGATCGAAGGACAAAAAGAGGCCGTCTCGGCGGAATGTCTTGACCTGGCTACGATGCACGCGGAAGCACTTATGGCCGAAATCTCTCGCAAACAATACGATATGTACGTCACGTACGAATACTACCAATCGACCGGGGAGTTCACTGACGCATATTCGCTCGGCCCGAGTTCGGCTGAGAGATCAGTGATATCTCCTTGGCCTGATGTTAAGCCGTTCAAAACGGTTTCTGCATACAGCGACGTCGACGACTACAATGGATATGAGCGAACAGTGAACACAGATCTGATTTCTGGGATCCGTCTTAGCGTTCAAGTCTATTACGTGGCCGAATCCAATCCGGAATCCATTGTCTATTATCGAACATACTTGAAACGAATCGTGGTGACAGCGCAGCATGACATGTACCTTGAGCCGATCTCATTTAGCACAGTGGTGGCATACTAATGGGCATCATGTTCGATATTATCGGATCCATCCTCGTTCGCACGGCAATTGTGCTTATCGTGCTCCGGATGAATGTTTCTCTGAACACGATGGTTTCCGAGACCGTGGCTCATTCGACCATTCAGCAGGAGCTTTCGATTCTGAGGAACGTGATGAGCAATGACTTTGAATATGCCGGATTGAATGTTGCACCGGGTACTGCCTTCATCGATGCAAAGCTCCACGATATCCGTTTTCAGGCAGACCTTGATTATGATGGAATACCGGAAATTGTTGAATACCACCGCAGCACGATATCGGACCTGGACAATACGCCCAATCCGAATGACAGAAGGTTGTATCGTCAAGTCAATGGCGGGACTCCCCTGTATGTGGCAAATGGTATTACGAAATTCGATTTTACCTACTATGATCAGAATGGCATTCAAACGACAAATAAGGATCTCGTTAAATCGTTCTCAATCAGCGTCATCTTGCAGGACGGATATCCCATTGAAGACAAATATGCGTCCAGCTATTGGGAACAGTCTTTCTTTCCACTTAATCTCTAACTACGCGAGAGGAGCGTAAACATCATGGGGTCATCAAAAATCATCTTTGTTGGAGCCGTTGCGGTCATTATC
>QKGJ01000231.1 GCA_003251275.1 Ignavibacteria bacterium | reverse complement strand
GCCGCATTCAAGCGATCAAAATGGGCGACGAAGTCATCGGAAACCGCACCCGCGTCAAAGTGGTCAAGAACAAGGTTGCACCTCCCTTCCGCACTGCTGAGTTCGACATCATGTTCAATGAAGGCATTTCAAAGGCTGGCGATGTCCTCGATCTGGCAACCAAGTTCGAAGTCGTTCAGAAGCGCGGCGCATTCTTCTCCTATGGCGATATCCGTCTCGGTCAGGGACGCGAGAACGCCAAGGATTTCCTCCGCCAGAATCTCGATCTCATGAACGAAATCGAAATCGTCATCCGACAGAAATCACTGAGCGGCGAGATTGCCCTTCCGCTGGATATTGGAGGCGGAGGCGATGACGACTCAGGCGGATCGGACGAAGAAGCATAAACCAACCCGTCACGGGCGACTCGAGTACGGGTCGCCCTTTTTTATTTGTGATATGCTTCGCCTCATGCCCCTCCGAAACCTGTTCCTGCTTTCATTGGCACTGACTTTCGCCTCAGCCTGCTCCCCCATTCCCACACCGACACCGTTCATTCCGCCCACGAGTCAGGCTCCACTTATCGAACCGACCCTCATCATCATCCCTTCGCCGACCACAGATCAGGTGAGGGTGATTCCCCTGCCCACCATCATTCCCACCATTGACCAATCGAACTGTATCAGCAACCTTTCGTTCATCGAAGATCTTACCATCCCCGATAACTCGTTTGTCCCGTTCGGCTCATCCATTGACAAGCAGTGGCTTGTCGAAAACAACGGCACCTGCAACTGGACATCAGCATATCGTCTGCGTCACACCGGCGGGGCGGTGCTTGGAGCACCCGAAGAAGTTGCACTATTTCCAGCAAAAACAGGGACACAAGTCACCATTCAGATCATCTTCACGACTCCCTTTGAAGAAGGCGTTTACGAGTCCGCATGGCAGGCATTCGACCCGAACGGGCTTGCCTTCGGCGACCCGATCTATATAAGAATATTGGTATCACCATAGAGGAGTTCTTCATGTCCGCACAACATAATTTCCCATTGGTCTTTGAACACTTAAGAAAAATACTCAAACCTTATGAAAAATATCTGACCCTGAAAACCGACACTATGGACATATATCATCTCGATGGTCCGTACAGCGAGAAATGGAAGAAAGACCTTTTCTTTGGCTCTGCCCAGATCAAGAAGAATTATGTCTCCTTTTACCTGATGCCCGTTTATATGTATCCTGACCTGCTCAATAACGTCAGCCCTGAACTCAAAAAGCACATGCAGGGGAAATCCTGTTTCAACTTCAAGAAGATCGAACCAGAATTGTTCAACGAGCTTAACCTTCTTGCAAGAGAGAGCTTCAAACGGTTTCAAAAGGAAGAATTCCGGAAATGAAATTCAAACTCGAGCTCATCATCAACAAATCCCGCGCAGAAGTTTGGAAGGTATTTGACAGCCCGGAGAATATGAGCAAATGGCAGCCTTCGCTTACGAAAGTTGAACTTGTTAGAGGGAAGCAGGGTCAGCCAGGCGCAATCTCAAAGTTAAACTATGAGGAGGGCGGACGTGAATTTTCTCTCATCGAAAAGGTCACACACCGCGATGAGCCAAATCAAGTTGATCTAGTCTACGAAAATGAATTTACCGATAACCCGATGAATCATACATTCATGGAACAAAACGAAAATGAAACGCTTTGGATTGTGCGTGCAGAGTTCAAATTCAAAACGTTCGCGATGAAAC
>QKGJ01000283.1 GCA_003251275.1 Ignavibacteria bacterium | reverse complement strand
AAATCCCGCTTCCATGAGGGGTACTATACATGATCCCCCCAATCCCGCAGGTGTCAAGGCGCCTGTCAGGCTCATGCCGACCGTGACGTCGGGCTCCAGCATTTTGTCAACAAAGAGCTGACACGCTTCTGAGAGTCTTCCTGCGTTATACGCCTGAAAGTATTTTTCGACTAAATGAGTAACGGACGCGTTTTTTCGTATGGGAGAGGGATCGATCTTTTTCCCGGACAAGAACCTGTTGCGACGTGCCATTCGTTCCTTTCGAGTACTCAAAGCGCCAAGATTTGGTCAATATAATCATTTTACCCTTGAAATCAAGCAAGAAACGCTAAAAATCAAGATACCATCACTCCGCCGCCATTGGCGCTGACGGTTGTTCCAACGAGGTTGTCGGACAATTCGGACGCGAGGAAAAGAATGGGTCCCGCAATCTCCCTGGGTGTGGCCACGCGGCCGCGAGGGATGCTTTGCTCGATGTTCCGGAGTGCCTTCTTTGACGACAGGACTCCCTTGCTCATGTCTGTTTCCACCCACCCCGGTGCGACACAGTTGACATTGATACCGTACGGTGCAACCTCTGAGGCTATGGATTTTGTAAACGCGATAATCCCCGCCTTTGACGCAGCATAATGAGAGTGAAAAGCTTCCCCGCGCTGACCGGCAGTACTGGCAATGTTGACAATCTTGCCTCCGCGTCGCTTCATGTGCCGAACGGCCTCGTTGCAGAAAAGGAATACACTTTTGAGGTTGATGTCGAGTGTCTCGTCCCATTGCCTGGCGCTCATCGATCCGATGGATCCATACTTCCAGATGCCCGCGTTGTTCACCAGAATATCGATGCGTCCGAATTGCCTGATGACTGCCCGGAGAGCAAGCTTCACATCACGTTCGGAGGAAACGTTTGCCTTGATGATCAGACTTTCTCTTCCCATCTGCTCAATGCGATTGCGGATCTGAATCGCTTTTGTCCGTGCGGACACATAGGTAATTGCGACATCGCATCCCGCCTCTGCGAGCATGATAGCTGCTTCGGCCCCGATTCCACGGGATCCACCCGTCACGACAGCAACTTTTCCAGATAGATTTATCATGGTTGCACCTTCCTAATTAGGATTCGTTCCTACAATCGTTGTTTTTTGCCTTAATTCTGAACTTCATTCTTGACACTCCACGTTTATACGACTAAATTAGTCGGACTTTAAATAGGACAAAATTAGTCGTAGAACAATGGAGGACGGATGCTTGAGTCATACCTTATAACGTTTCGCGAGGGAGTTGAAATCTCTCTTATCGTGGGAATCCTCCTCGTCTATCTTAAGAAGATACACCAACGAAGTTTGATTGCAACCGTATTCTACGGATTAGGTGCGGCGTTGGTTGCCAGCCTTGTGACCGCTTTTGTTCTCGAGCGTCTTGCCATGGATTTCGAACTCCTCGAGGGCTATCTCATGTTTGCCGCAGCACTTTTTGTCACCACAATGATCCTGTGGATGTGGAGAACATCGCGGCATATCAAGAAAGACATTGAACAGAGAGTTGATTCCATTGTTTCCCAGGGGCCGACATCGATCAGCGCCGTCGCTGGAGTGTTCCTTTTTACGTTTCTCATGGTGGTTCGGGAAGGTGTAGAAACAGTCATCTTCCTGAGGGCTGTGTCTTCGAGCCAGGGAACCTGGGGCGTACTGCTTGGTGTGGGGGCGGGAGTTCTTGCCGCCGTGGCCTTC
>QKGJ01000241.1 GCA_003251275.1 Ignavibacteria bacterium | reverse complement strand
AACATATCATTCCGATAAATCGTTTCGATCCCGGCATTGTCGATCTCATTTTTAATCTTCACTAAATGGAATTGTAATGTTTCAGTCATGATACAGTAATAATGGGATCGTACTATGAGAAACAAGGTACGCTTTACTAACCTACAAAGCATTTCATCAAATATGATTCATCCTGAAAGGATTGTTCGATGAGGATGTTCGTTTCCCTTGCGGTGCCCGCGATTCTTGCGTGTAGCACCTTCCCGACTTTCGCACAACTTCGGGAGTACCCTGATGAATCTCTTGCCGGGCTCAAAGGAGTACATGTGATTGTCAAATACAACGCACCCGATGAACAAGCATATGGGCTTACACAAGACGAACTGCAAAAGGCAGTCGAGGCGAGACTTTCCGCCGACAACATAAAGGTATTCGACGAAAAAGGATGGCGGCAAGAGCCCGGCATGCCATATCTCTTCGTCAATGTCGTTGGGACAGAAGTGACCACCGGTAGGAAGGATGAACATGTTTATGTCTATTCCTTTGCGGCAGATCTTATTCAGAAAGTCTCTCTCGAACGACAACCATCGTTCACGACCGAAGGAGCAACGTGGTCACAAGGGTATTTTATTACTGTCCCGACAAGCGAACTGAACAGGGTAACCCTTCAAATCAGCGATGTGGCACATGACTTTGCGGAGTCAATTCACCAGGCAAACGAAGGAACGCCATAGAAGCACTCTTAAGTGAAGAAGCATCGTGAATTTCGGCAGCAGCTTTCGGAAGAAATCCAGACCTGCGTGTGATCTCGCTATTATCGTCTTCTTTCTGCTCGTTGTTTTTTCGTTCTCTGCCACGTTTGATGTCTTCAATACAGTAATCACATTCATCTATCGGCATGACACCTGGCAGCTCGACGAGTTGTTCATGGTTTCGATCTACCTGGTCTTTGCTATCGCCATTTATGCCTGGCGTCGGCACAGAGAACTCATCGAGCAGGTCCGTTGCAGGGAAGAAGCGGAGGCGGAAAAGGCGCGGCTAGTACCGGAGTTGGAGAACGCACTTGCGGAGGTGTCCAGCCTCATGAGGCTACTTCCAATTTGCTCTTCCTGCAAGAGAATCCGCAACAAAAAGGGGGACTGGTATGAAGTGGAAGTGTTCATTCAAAACCAGTTTCACGCCAGGTTTGATGCGGGAACGTGTCCCAGTTGTGCGAGAAAACTGGCGTCGCGAAATCAAGTGCTGAAAGAAACAAGCTAATAAGCTCCCATCCCGATAGGCGAAGAAGATCGCGGGATCCTCCCTATGCCCAGTTGTAATAGCCACAAGGCCAATATGGGCAATCGTTCCGATGTACCCCTCTCATGCAAATTCTCTCCGCAACATTCTCACCACCACTTCGTAAGACACTTGCAAGTTGAGGTTTGACTTGCTATTCTACTACTATCCTCAATTTACTCCCGCGGCAGTTCTTTCCAAACTAATCTTTTTTCAACTCACTAGGACTTCTTAGATAGCATTGCCGGGCAGGCGTGCTGTCTGTCCAATTTTCATCCCAAAATGGGAGGCAATGATGAGGAACGTATTTCTTTTTCTATGGAGTGTTGTAATTGGAATATTCTTATTGAACCATGTCTTTGCAGAGGACCTGACATTGACAAGGAGATCGAGCATCCAGGTAAACGCCGGCCTGTGGAGTGGCTCGCAGGTTTCGAATACGGTCTCGGCAAGTGGTGTTCAGGCCGAGGTTAAAACCAACGCATTCGTCGGAGGGGTTCTTTTCACCCACTGGATGAATGAATATCTTGCTCTCACTGCAGGTGCCGGCGTGCTCTCATCAAGGGTTAGTTCAACAGTTACTTTGCAGAACACTTCTCAACACGTAAGCTCGGTTGTTCCGGTTCTTTTCGGTGTTCGGGTCTATTCTATCGTCGATGACCAGGGAGATGTTCGCCCTTATCTATCGGCTGCAATCGGATCGTACATTGGGTCCGAGGTAAGCAACACCATCTACTTCCGGGGAGCCCATACGGAAACAGCTCTCAGTGGCCGTATTGGCGCAGGGGTCGATTTTTTTGTTTCGAACCATTTCAAACTCGATGCAAATCTCGGGTACAACCTGATGAGTGATTTTGATATCCCGGTGGGTGCGCGAAGAAACTACAACGGGGGCGATTTTTCCTTTGGTCTGGGGTACGTTTTCTGATTCGGTGAAGGAGACAGCATGTTTTCGCAATCCAGACTTGCGTCGAAGGCATTCACATTACTTGGTATTGTGCTCTCAATTGGAGCGATTCTCGGCGGATGTTCGAAGTCCGATCCTGTTGAACCCGCAACACCCGAGGATGGTCTGGAATATGTCATCCCTGAAGAAATCGGCTGGTCGACCCAGCGGCTCGACTCTGCAAAGGTCATTGCGCAGCAGCTGGGATACGCGAGTGTGATGGCTGCGTATGACGGGAAGGTCTTCTTCTCGTGGGGAGAGGTTTCAAGGAACCTCAGCGTGCACTCAATTCGCAAACCATTCCTTTCGGCATTGTACGGCAATCACAGGGGGGCGGGAGGAATTGACCTCAGTCAGACCCTTGAGCAACTCGGGATCGACGATATCCCTCCCAGCCTGACCCCGCAGGAAAAGCTGGCAACCGTGCGAGAGCTACTCCAGTCCCGCTCCGGCGTGTATCATGAAGCGGCAGCGGAAGATTCCTCAATAATTAATTCACGTCCCGCGCGGGGAAGCCATCCGCATGGAACATTCTATTTCTATAATAACTGGGACTTCAACGCCGCGGGAACGATTTACAGACTACAGACCGGACTTGATATCTTTGATTCCTTCAAAAGCGAAATCGCCGATCGGATTCATATGCAGGATTTCGCCGCCACCAATTGCAACTATCAATACGAGCCCAACAAATCCGACCATCCAGCATATCACTTTCGGATGAGCGCACGCGACATGTTGAGGTTTGGCGTTCTCTTTCAGCGGGGAGGCGTCTGGCTGGGACAACAGGTTATCCCATCCTCATGGATCGTGGAAAGCACAACATCATACTCATTGATTGACAGTGCTTTGGGTGTTGGATATGGCTACATGTGGCGGACGATTCCTGCGGGGAGTCCGTTCGCGCAACTGATAGGCAGTTCCGGTTATTTTCACACCGGCATAGGCGTCCACGCTCTTATCGTTCTGCCTGACTTGAAGATTGTGCTTGTTCAGCGAGTGAATACGGATGGCGCAACCTGGCCGGACCCCGGTGAGGCAGGTATGCAGCTTGGACTCATGATCATCAATGCACGGAATTAGAAGCAGGGAACACGAACATGAATGACACGAAGAAACTATTCAGAAAATTGGGGTCGTGCTCGCACACCTATTTCCACATACTCAATCGCGAATTTGGCCATCCCAATGAAACCGAAGAACGTGCAGCGGACCCGCTGGCGGGTGGAATATACCAGCAGGGATATCAATGCGGAATGCTCTGGGGGTCCTCATTAGCGGTGGGGGCGGAATCTTTTCGGAGGAATGACGATCGTGATAAGGCCGTTGGTGTAGCGATCAAGGCGACTCAAAATATTATGAAATCCTTTACTCGCCGGGCGAAAAGTATTGAGTGCTATGACCTGACCGAATGCGATTTTTCGAGTAAGATCAGCATGGCCAAATATTTTTTCTCGGGCAAATTCCTATCCTGCTTTAATCTTGCGGAAGAATGGGCTCCGGAGGCTATTCGGGCAGCTGAAGAAGGATTAGACCGAGAATGGACGGATTTGCCGCGACCCTGTCTGAGTTGCGCTTCTGAAGTCGTGAAGAAAATGGGTGCGAGCGAAGAAGAAACAGCGACGGTTGCCGGATTTGCCGGAGGACTCGGCCTGAGCGGAAACGCCTGCGGGGCCTTGAGCGCCGCAATTTGGATGAAGAACCTTGAGCGGTGTAGAAAACAAGCAAAGACCTCGTATCGTGATCCGGACTCCGAAGAAACACTGGAAGCCTTCTATACCGCAACCGACTATGAAATACTCTGCAACAAGATAACCGGGCGGCATTTCGAGACAGTAGATAATCACACGGAATTCATCAAGAACGGCGGCTGCAATGAACTGATTAATGCACTTGCGAAAGTATAGAAATGGATATAAGGAAAGTCATTATCATTCTCGCCCATTCTTTTGTTGGCTGGGCTCTTTGTGGTGCAACGATGGGTATTGGCATGGCGACAACCTCAATAGAGAATGCTCTCGTCATCCATGCCATCGGTGGGCCTGTCTTTTTCGGGTTCATATCACTGGTCTATTTTAGGAAGTTCAATTACACTACCCCATTGCAGACAGCAATGATCTTTGTAGTCTTTGTGATTGTTGTTGATTTCCTTCTCGTAGCGCTCCTGATCAACAGAAGCCTGGAGATGTTCACGAGCCTGCTGGGGACATGGATCCCGTTCGCACTGATATTCGCCGCGACCTACCTGACGGGGTGGATCACAGCGAAGCGCTCGAAGGTGTCGGCGGTAACCGGATAGAAAACTCTATTTGCATTCCTGCAAGTTCAACACGAACGGATAACTTCATGAGGAGGCAAGACCAATGGATAAGGTGAATAAGCAGATCTATATGGGGATCATTTTGATCGCACTGGGCGTCGTTATGTCCGGTGGCATGAATATGGGGCCAGTTGGCATTGTATTTATTGGCGTTGGGGCATACTTCTTTATTGCGGGGATGGCGAAACAAAAGAAGAAACAATCGGAAGAAAAGAAAGCCGACTGAAGCCTGTTCCTCGTGGCACAACATGACACATGCAGGTTGCTACCAGCCCATGAAATGAACAACGTCAAACGGAGTATCAATGAATAAGGGCATAAAAGAATGGGTCAAGGGGCATCCAATAGAGGCGTTCTTTCTATTGGGGATTGCAATCTGCTTCGGTACGCTATTTCCTGGAATCTATCTCCTCCCTCATGATGCAGGACTGTTCGGTGTTCTGGGGTTCTGTCTTGGGAAGCTCGCAGTTTACAGTCCAATTATCTCAGGCATTGTCGTTACGCAAGTCATTCAGCCTGGCAAACGACAAGCTCCCTTTACTCGACGCTTAAGGGTATCACTGCCCGTATGGATCATTGCAGTAGTAGTCAACATCGCAAGTTTGAGTCTTACGGCACCTCCGAGTGTCCCGTTCATCGGTCTACTTGTTCTTTCTTTGCCCGTCGCACTTCTACCGGCATGGGTATTCTCATCGGCATATGCAGGCACCGATGGAGTAAAAGATATGCTGGCAACACTAATCAGACCGAAAGGGAAAGTAGTCTACTACTTAGTCGCTTTGTTGAGGCAGGGTGGCGTGGCTTTGCTCAGAGAAGATTGCAAGCAAAGTTTAGTCCAATCGTCACGATTCTTATTCTATGGTTTCTCATGGTGATCTGGCATATTCCGAACGACTTGGTACAATACCAGCATGGCGGGTACCTGATGGTACGCATCGCCCTCTATCCTGCTATCACCATTTTGTTTTCCTGGATTTACAACCGTACGGGAGGAAGCATATGGCCTGTAGCGATTTTTCACGCTTCGATGAATTCGATGAATCCGTTGATGGGAATTTTCCCAATTACAACAGCGGGGAGTATCATGTTAGTGGTCTTTGCAATTGTTGTGGTTCTGTATGATCGCATGTGGCGCGTGCTGCCGAAAGATCATCCGGCTGTGGTTCAAGAGGCTACACCTTCAATTTCATCGGGAATTGCTGCCTGACCGTTTTACCAGGAAGATAATCCATGAAAGGCAGCAAGTCCTATCCTGACGTACCCTTGACGATATTGGTCATTCAAGCCAGATAAACAAAAGAAAGAAACTAATGACGGAATCACATTCCCTTTCCCGCAGACTCCTCGCGGGAGATCTCGCCGTTATCTTTTACCTGGCGCTTGTCAAACTTCTCATCCACTTCTACACCAACGCTTTTGCCGGTTATGGCATCTTCAGGGATGAGCTGTACTATCTCGCGAGTACGAGTCAGCTTGATATGGGCTATGTCGACCATCCGCCGTTGTCAATATTCATTCTCGCGGTCAACCGACTCCTTTTCGGCGATTCGATCTTCGCGATTCGGTTACTTCCGGCATTGGCCGGTGCCGCAACCGTTTTCTTCATTGGACTCCTCGTCAAAGAAATGGGGGGAAGGAAGGTCGCCCAGTTCGCGGCGTGCGCCGCCGCAGTTCTGTCGCCGCAATTCCTTGGTTACAACACCATCTACTCGATGAATTCGTTCGACATACTTCTCTGGACGATCGGGTTCTACGCTGTTGCACGCCTGCTCAATACACAGGAGCCACGGTACTGGATTCTCCTCGGCGTTATAGTTGGACTGGGCGCCTTCAACAAAACCAGTATGCTCTGGTTCGGTGCCGCGGTGGCAATCGGCTTCCTGCTGGTCGAAAGGCACTGGCTGAAAACCCAATGGCCGTACATGGCCGGCGCCATCGCCTTCCTCATCTTCCTGCCCTATATCATCTGGAACATGATGCACGACTACGCACATCTCGAGTTCATGCGCTACGCCTCGGCGGTGAAATACGTGAGCCAGACGCCTGCGACTTTCCTATCTGGGCAGATACTAGTTCACAATCCGGTTGCACTTCTGCTCTGGTTCGGCGGTCTGCTCTTCCTCCTCTTTCATAAGAGCGTAAGACAGTTCCGTGTTCTGGGAGTTATGT
>QKGJ01000292.1 GCA_003251275.1 Ignavibacteria bacterium | reverse complement strand
TTTTGGGTCTTTTTCTCAGCCTAACAAAATAGATCCTCAAGTTTTTTCCGCAGCTTTCGCGATCTCCTTGAGCATGCCACTGAATACCAACTCATGAAGCGGATAAAGAAGATACCAATAGGCTAATCCCCATAGCCCAACCGGATCATAAATCGCAGTTTGACGGATACATGATCCTTTGGCGTCCCCTATAACTTCGAATTCCAGCCAGGCGCGTCCCGGCAATTTCATTTCAGCCATAAAACGAAGGCGACGGTCTGGTTCAATCGATTCCACGCGCCAACAATCTACAACATCGCCAACGCGCAAGGTTTCCGGATTTCTACGGCCACGTCGCATGCCGACTCCTCCAGCTAGTAAATCAAGCCAACCTCGTATACGCCAAAGCCAGTTTCCGTAGTACCAACCTTTCTTACCCCCGATGCGAATAATGGGCGCAAACGCAGCGGCAGGAGGTACACCTACATGGACCATCCGAGAATCTATGAGCCGATTGCCAAACCGCACGCCGCCCCAAAGGCGTGGCATTCCGATGGATGACAGCGCATCGGACCATTGCGTTTGTACGAATTCAGCTTCTTCATTTCGTAGTGCACTGGAGATCGCTTCTCTAAAATCTTTGGGACGAATATTAAAAATTTTCCGTGCTGAATCATCCCGGACTACTGTGGGATTTCGGATACTATCGATCAACTTTCGTCCAATCCGAGAATACAAGGGTGTCACCAACCCAAGCCAGAGACTGGAAAGCCTCGGTGTCAATACCGGCACGGAAATCATCACGCGATGCAGTCCGCGTTGACGTGCATATTCTCTCATGAGATCGCCGTATGACACCTGATTGGGACCGCCAATCTCGAATATCTGATTTCCCGAAATTGGTAAGTCGAGCGCGGCTTTCAGATATTGTAATAAGTCATTAATCGCTATGGGTTGAGCAGGAACGGAGACCCAACGCGGCGTGATCATGATCGGCAAACGCTCGACAAGTGCGCGAATCATTTCAAATGATAAGCTACCGGATCCAATCACGATCGATGCTCGAAATTCAATGACTGGCACTCCTGACTGCCGCAATATTTCCCCCACCTCATGACGGCTGCGTAGATGCGGCGAAAGACCTTCTGAGTCGTCACCGAGTCCTCCGAGATAGATGATTCTTTCAAGGTTAGCTTCTTGAGCTGCGACCGCAAAATTTTCTGCGGCTCGCCGGTCTTGTTCCTCGAAATGCCCCGTCGATCCCATGGAATGCACTAGGTAGAATGCCGTTTGTACAGCTTTCATCGCTGACCGCAACGAATTGGCATCGAGCAGATCGCCAGGAACAATATCGACACCTTCAGGCACCCGGCCTTGTAAGTTCTCGGGTCGTCGCACTAAACATCGCACGTTCCATCCGGCACGCACTAACTCTGGCAACAATCGGCCCCCAACATATCCCGTCGCCCCGGTGAGCAAAACCAGATTTTTCATTTATCCCTCATCCTCAATGCATGATTACAATTTACGGGCTTTGGGTATATTCTGATAACTCAGAATAATTACGGGTTGATAGAGTTTTTCTTACAAAGAATATTTTAAATTAGAGCTTGATCGCGGCAACAACGATATTCTCCACTTCGTCGTGTTTCAGTTCAAAGCCGAGTTTTTTGCATACCGCGAGCATACCGGTGTTTTCTGGTAACACGTTCGCTGTAATACGGTTGAGATTCTCTTCTTTGCCCACGTGCAGGAGTTGTCGCATCAACTCGGTGCCGAGTCCCTGTCGCTGATACCGATCACTGATAAGAATCGAAAATCTCGCTTCGTTCTTGCCAGAGATACGACTTAACCGGCCTACACCGAGAATCGTTCCTTTGTGTTCGATGACGAGCGCCATCTCCCGGTCAAAATCCTCAAAGCAGATTCGGGTAAGCCGTTCATGCGCGACACGTTGGCCAAGCGCGATCAGGTTGAAGTAACGGAGATGCACGCTCTGTTCCGACAATGATTCGTGGAATTTCACCATTAACGGCTCATCCTCGTGACGGATCGGCCGAATCGTGATTGGTGTTCCGTCCTTCATTTTCGTAATGCTGACGTATTGTTGAGGGTAGGGACGAATGGCGAGTTTTGGGATCTCGGTTTCCTTCGTTCCAGGCTCGTGCAACACCACCCGCGCGTCTAAACTAATAAGACGATCGTGGGAGACGATCAACGGATTGATGTCGATTTCCTTGATCCAGCGCTGCTCGACCACGAGCTGACTGAACCGCACCAGCAATTGCTCCAGCGCTAAGATATCGCAGGGCGGACGTCCACGCACACCATTGAGCGCAGTGAAGATCTTCGTCCGTTCCATCAGCCGACGGGCCAATGTGGTGTTTAATGGCGGCAATGAGAGAGAACGGTCTTTGAAAACTTCGACCAGTTGGCCCCCTGAACCGAAGAGCAATACCGGTCCGAATTGTGGATCAAGACTGCTACCGAGGATTAATTCATATCCATCGGGCTTGACCATCGGTTGCACGGTCACGCCAAGAAAATCATTCCCACTGCCTTTTTCGGTTACGGAGGTCTTGATATCTTTGAATGCCTTCTTTACTGCAGCGGCATCCGTAAGATTTAATTTTACGCCTCCGACGTCGGTCTTGTGCGTGATTGTTTCCGAATGCAACTTTAGGACGACCGGAAAACCCATTTCTTCCGCTTTCTGTACAGCCTCTTCTTCGGTGACTGCGATGTGTGTTTCGACGGTTTGTATTCGGTAAGCCATAAGCAATTGCTTCGACTCCGACTCGGTCAGAATGGTGCGCTTCGATTCGCGAACCCCGGCAATAATCATCTCTGCCTTTGCCCGATCGGGATTATTATCCCCATCGTCGGATGGTAATGTCGGCGTTTGATACAGTGCGACGAGGTTGTAGGTCAATCGCCACATGTACATAAAAGTTCGCGCTGCAGCATCCGGATACAGGAATGTCGGTATGCCGGCTCGATTCAATATCTCTTCGCCTGCTGCTACTTCCACACCACCCATCCAACTCGCTAATACCGGTTTACCCAATCCTTGTGCATACGGTTTGAGCTTCTCAGCGGTCTGAGTCGGATCGGTCATTGCTTGGGGCGTGAGAATTACCAGCATTCCGTCCGTGTTAGGGTCTTTGGCGGCAACTTCAAGAGCCTTTGCGTAACGTTCCGGCTCGGCATCGCCGAGGACATCGATCGGATTATTGTGGCTCCATGCTGATGGAAGGAATTTGTTGAACTCTTCCATCGTCGTCTTTGAGATCTCAGCGAGTTGTCCCCCATTCAGAAGTAGCGAGTCTGCAGCGAGAACGCCTGGCCCACCCGCGTTGGTTAGAATAGAAAGTCGCGGACCTTCGGGTCGTGGCTGTTTAGCGAGGACCTCGGCCATGTCGAAAACTTCCTCAATCCTGTTTACGCGCAACACACCACACCTACGAAATGCTGCTTCGAGCACTTCATCGCTGCCGGTCATCGAACCGGTGTGCGATGCGGCTGCTTTGGCCGCGCCTTCGGTGCGACCCGCTTTGATGACGATAATTGGTTTGGTTAACGCGACTTCGCGCGCTGCCGAAATGAACGATCGCGCGTCTCCGATGCTTTCCATGTAGATCACGATGCTCTTTGTCTTTGGATCGTTGCCGAGCAGATCGATCAAATCACCCCACCCCACGTCGAGCATGGAACCGATGGAGACGAACGTGCTGAATCCTACACTCTCTCGGATACTCCAGTCCAAAATCGCCGTCGCTAACGCGCCGCTCTGGCTGATGAACGCGACGTAACCCGGTAACGCCATCTTGCCGGCAAACGTCGCGTTGAATCCGTTTGGAGGACGCATGACACCAAGACAGTTTGGGCCGATGATTCGCATGTTGCCGCGGCACGCTTGCAACATAATTTGTTTCTCAAGCTCGACCCCTGCCTTGCCGGTTTCCTTGAAGCCCGCAGAAATTACGATCGCCGCTCTTACGCCTTTGTCCACGCATTCGCCAATGATCGCAGGAACTGTTGGTGCAGGCGTGACAATTACCGCAAGTTCGGGTGGTTCGGGAAGTTCCTTTACACTCGGGTATGCTTTGATACCAAGAACATTTGACCGTTTAGGATTGACCGGGTACACGGTTCCACCGAACGGGCTCGTGATGAGATTCCATAAAATGGTGCGTCCAACGCTGCCCTGCTTTTCCGTTGCCCCGATGACGGCGACAGTTTGTGGAGCAAAGAAGACATCGAGCGGTTGACGTTCCGCACGTAAAATATCAAATACAGGGTCTGATCCAGGTTTCAGGGTGCTTCCCATGATAGAACAATCCTTTCGTTACAACTGAAGGGGTTCTGTCTAACACACCCCGACGACGTGTGCAACCGTTCTGACTCGATACATACAATTGGAATTCATACACTGTAATCTCTATAGCCCCCTAGTCATTGTTTTGGGGAGTCACTTATGTCGGTTTGAACTTGACCTCATGCACCGCCCCCCAAAAAAAACTCTATCACGATGCACGCACTCCTACTCAAAGTGCAATCCGCGATCATCGTTGTTGAGTCATCTGCTGTGCAGTTAATTTTCGGTATTCTTGATCGTCCACAACGCGCGGGATGGCTTTGCATTGCTTCTCCCAGCCGGGGAAATTCCAGAGATTGGGGAAGTCCCGGCATTGCTGTGGTTTGACTGGCTGGACGCGGCAATCATCACCATCGAGGAACGCGCATGCGCCATTTGGTTTTTCAGTCAACACAAGGCCGCGCCTATCTTTGCGTAGTCGGGTGTAGCGTTCTGTAAATTCATGGACGGTTATGCCGAGGTGCGCGGCGAGTGCTGTGACTTCCGCATCGGTCACTTGAACCTGGCCCGGCCATCGGCAACAGGCTGTGCAGCGTTGGCATTCGTAAAAGATCGGCATCGCTCTGATGTCGTACCAGCGTTAAACACAACGGGCAAGGGCGCAGTGCAACTTTAATGCATCACATGATGCGATCCGCAGACGCTCGTGCTGAATGATTGATCGCCTACTTGCTTGAGGGTTACCAGACAGTCTATGATCCTGTGTATGGTAGAAACCGTTTTTCGCCGATCCATTTTTTTATCATTAAATTTGGCTACCTATGTTCGCGTTGTGCTCGTTCTACTTTTATTTAGCAGTGGGCTTTGTTCGATATCTGCCCAGGACAGTGCAGGTGTAGATGTAGATGATGGGTTTCGAGATAGGACCATTAAAACGGTAGCGATTATCACGGATGGGCCTTCGTTGTTTATTACTCCTGGTGAAGAGCTTGTCATCAAAGAATTGAGGACGCTGGTTTCTGGTCAGTTTGAGATACGTTTCAAACGTGTACCTGAGTACTCAGCTGATTGGGAACTCTCCAAGGCACGGCAGGCGTTGCTTGCAGCATTAGCCGATGATGAAGTTGATCTGATCTTGGCTTCCGGCATTTTCACTACAATGGCTGCAGCGGAGGATGACATTTCGCTAAGTAAACCTGTCATCAGCACGTTCCTTCAAAAATCAGAGGCGTTTGGATTGTCGTATACGGCCGCAGGTAAATCAGAAAAGCCTAACCTATCGTTTGTCGTTATTCCCAATGCCATGGCCACCGATTTGAAGCAGTTCCGAGCGCTCGTTGATTTTGACCGACTTCATATTTTAGTGGATGAAAAGATTCTCTCATCGTTACCTCGTTTGGATGCAGAGACCGAACGACTTACGAAAGAGTTAGGCGTTCCTCTCACGATGATTCCTGCGCCGAATAATTTGGACGGAATTCTTCAACGTCTCACGTTGATGCGTGGTGAGATTCAAGCTTTGTATGTCACTCCCCAAGTTCGGTTGTCGATGGATGAATATACTCGTCTGTATCCTGCATTGGCTCGTCTTAAGATTCCTACTTTCTCGCTTTTGGGACATGGAGAAGTCGAGTTGGGGGCATTGGCTGCTCAATTCCCCGATGTTCAACATCGCGTGGCCCGCAGGACCGCATTAAATTTGCATCAGATTTTGTTGGGGGTAAAACCTCAAGAATTAACCGTGTATCTACCTGTTAATGAGCAATTACTCATTAACGCAGAGACATCTCGTGTGATCGGATTTACTCCGAATTTTCAAACCCTGATCTCAGCAGAATTTATTCATCGGGAAGTGTTGTCACCGTTACAGGGCAAAGATCTTACATTGGAATCGGCGATGGAACTGGCGAGTCGGCAGAATGTTGATATTGCGATTTCCAAAGCAGAAGTCGAAAGTGCACGACAGGCTCGTTACCAAACCCGTGGCGCGTTATTACCTCAGCTTCTTCTCGACGCGGGTCATTCACGGATTGACGAAGATCGCGCCCGCCTGATCCGAAATCCTGAGCGGCGATCGACAGCAGGTGTGACCTTACGTCAGTTGTTGTTTAGCGATGAGGTGTTCAGCCAGTTTCGTGCATCGACCCGGCAATTTGGAGCAAAACAATTCGAGTCGGAGTCACGGCGCCTCGATGTCATTGCAAACGCAGGTCAACAGTTTCTCAATTTCTGGGCTACGCGCGAACTTCTACGGGTTGAGGTTAAGAATTTAAATCTAACACGCGATAATTTGAATCTCGCACGGTTAAGAGCTCAGATAGGCGCTGCTGGCCCTGAGGAAGTGTTGCGTTGGGAAGCAAATGAGGCAAGACAGACGAGTGCAGTATTAACCCGTGAAGCAGCCGTA
>QKGJ01000084.1 GCA_003251275.1 Ignavibacteria bacterium | reverse complement strand
GTCATCGGGATGCTTGCGACAATCATGTCGTCGCTGAATACGCTCACTTTTGTTTCTGCGACGACCATTGGGCGTGATATCGTCTGGAGGCTGCGGGAAGAAGCGGATGAAGCTCATGTTCAACGGTACACGCAATGGGGACTCTTGCTGACCGCAGTTCTCGCCATTGTTCTCTGCGTTATCATCCCGAGCGTGATTCAACTCTGGTACACAATCGGCACGGTGGTTATTCCCGGGCTGTTGGTTCCGGTGATTAGTTCGTACTTCGACCAGCTCCGGATGAAGCCGCGCATAGTCATCTGGGTGATGCTTGCCGGTTGGGCAACATCTCTTCTCTGGCTAATTGCCGGGTGGATGCAGGCATTCGGAAGTACTGAGCATTATCCGATGGGTATTGAGCCGATGTTTCCGGGGGTGTTGGTTTCTCTTTTCGGTTGGTGGTTGAGTAAAAGATGGTTACAAGGGCTTGATGAATCAAGCCCCGACGATTCGACATAAACTTTTAACAATAGAGAAAACATAGAAGGAAGTCTTCTTCTATCATGCATGTCGTTGCCGCCGTGCTTCATAGAGAAACACCGAGCTTGCACTGGCAACGTTGAGGGAGTCAACACCTTCCGCCATGGCGATTGTCACGCGTTTGTCAGCTTCTTTGGCAATTACTTCAGATACTCCTGATTCCTCGCTGCCCAGAACCAGGCAGAGGTTACCACCGAGCGATGCTTCCCCGAGCGTCTTCGAGGAATGAGCATCGGCCGCAACTATTACTGTCCCGAAACGTCTGCGTAATTCCCGCAGGGTGGAGTGCAAATCGCCCGTGTGGTTTACATTGAGTTCAAAGATCGTCCCCATGGAGTTGCGCACTGCCCGCCGCAGATAAGGACTGGCCGCTCTTTCTCCTGCAATCAGCAGATCAACGCCAAATGCTGCACAGTTACGAACAACCACACCAACATTTTCTGCCTGTGTCAGTCCATCCAGCGCAACAAGAAGGTGCGGAGCGGGGAGTTGCTCCAATGTTGCATCTGCAGGGACACGAGCGACTGCCATGATTCCTTCATGAAAGTTATAGCCTACAATTTCTTCGAGCACTCTCTGCGGGGCAACGAAGAGCGGAATGTCTTCTCCCCGCTGAAGGATTTTGTTGGACATGGGTTCTTCCCAGCGAGGCGCAATCAGGAGAGAAACAACACTGAGTCGGGAGCCAAGCAGACGTCGAACCACTCTCTCACTCTCAACTACAATTATCCCTTGTTTCTTATGCTCTTCGTGGCGACGAAGCGTTCGGTAGGGAACAAGCGCTGGCAAGTCAAGGGATGTAACGTGCGTGACCTTGATGGAGGGGGACATGAAATGTACTGGGAGCGATAAACAGAGTCGCTAGGAGAGCTTTATCTGGTACTGCTGAATTTTTGTGTAGAGCGTCTTGAGGCTGATTCCGAGAACCTTGGCCGATTCTGTTTTATTGCCCCGGAAGCTGCGAAGCACTCCTTCGATGTGCATGCGTTCGATTTCTTTCAACGCCATTGCGGTGCCGATCTTATTGTCGGATGAACCTCCGGTCGGAAGCATAAGCGGCGATGTTGCAAGAGAAAGGTCGTGCGGTTCAATGGTGTTGTTGTGGCAGAGAATCGCCGCCCGTTCGATCACATTCTCTAATTCGCGAATGTTGCCGGGCCAATCGTATTGCATCAAAACTTCCATCGCCTTCGGAGAAATTGTCTTCTTCACCTTCGTTTTCATTCTGCTGGTGAGGAACGAGGCGACGAGCAATGGAACGTCACTTTTGCGGGCCTTCAACGGAGGAATGTCGATGGTGATGACGTTCAGACGGTACAGAAGATCCTCACGGAATCTCCCTTCCTTCACTTCTTCTTTGAGATTCTTGTTTGTCGCCGAGAGAATACGGCAGTCGGCCCTCAGCACTGTGTTACCGCCGACGCGGCGGAATTCTCCGCTCTGGATAAAGCGGAGGATTTTCGGTTGAACGATCGGGCTTATGTCGCCGATTTCGTCAAGGAACAAGGTTCCGTTGTTTGCAATTTCTACAATGCCTTGTTTGGTGCTGCGTGCGTCCGTAAATGCCCCCTTTTCATAGCCGAATAGCTCACTCTCGATGAGAGTGTCGGGAATGGATGCACAGTTCAGTGTCACAAACGGCAGATCACGCCGATCGCTATTTTGAAAGATGTAGCTGGCGATGAGTTCTTTGCCGGTACCGCTGGGTCCTTGAATCAGCACCGTCGATTCAGTCGGCGCAACCTTTCGTGCGATGTCCAGAACTTTCCGGAATGCTTCACTCTCACCGACCATGTCATTCGGGCCGGCCAGGCGCGTCAACTCACTCTTCATCACAATGTTATCGATGAGGAGTTGTCGCCGTTCAAGGGCGCGCTCAATCGTGGAGAGAAGGTCGTCGGAAGTGGTTGGCTTCGTGATGTAGTCGTACGCTCCAACCTTCATGCATTCAACCGCGATGGGAATACTGGCGGATCCGGTGAGCATGATTACTTCAATGGCTGGAAAGTTTTGTTTGATGAACTTCAACACTTCGATGCCATCGACCTTCGGCATCTTCACATCGCACAGTACCACATGGAAAGGTTTTGTTTGTACAGCGTTGATTGCAGAAACTCCGTCCCCTGCGGTATCGGCGGTATAGCCGTCCCCCGTAAGAAGAGAAGAGAGCATGTACCGAAAGGCCTCTTCATCGTCAACTACCAGTATCGAATAATCCTTTTTGCTCATCGCGGGTCCGGGGATGGTGTGAAACGTCTTCGCACTGTAAATTCGCACTCACTATAGAGAAAACTGTTTTGAAAGTCAACATAACATCCTCGTAATTCGTTGATTTTGAGCGCATTAGTCCGTACTTTGCCCGCGCAACCGACACCGCACCAGCAAATCTCTCACCGAAAAAATCGGCACCCAATGAAACTGACCGACAAAGCTCTTCAGGCGTCTCCCAAAGTTCTCTTGCATGACCACCTCGACGGGGGTGTCCGACCGGAGACCATTGTGGAGCTTGCCCGCGACCTGCACTACGATAAACTGCCGACGGCCGACCCGGAAAAACTGGCGGAATGGTTTCAGCGTGGTGCAAAGCGCGGCAGTCTTCCGCTCTACCTGGAGGGCTTCGCCCACACCTGCGGCGTGATGCAGTCCGATGAAGCGTTAGAGCGCGTCGCATACGAGATGATGGAAGACATGTACAATGACGGTGTTGTATATGTGGAGACCCGTTTCGCACCGGTGTTTCATACGGACAAAGGCCTCCACTGGGATGACGTGGTCAACGCAGTGCTCAAAGGATTGGAGCGGGGGAAGAAAGATTTCGGCGTAGAGTACGGCCTCATTATTTGCGCAATGAGGAATATGAAACTGTCACAGGAAATGGCTGAGCTTGCTGTGGACTATCGCGAACGAGGCGTCGTCGGCTTTGACCTCGCCGGGGAAGAAGGTGGATATCCTCCGAAAAAACATGTCGATGCGTTTCAATATATTCAACGAGAGAATTTCAACATTACGATCCATGCCGGAGAAGCATTCGGCATAGAAAGCATCTGGCAGGCAATTCAATGGTGCGGTGCGCACCGCATCGGGCACGCGACCCGACTGATTGAAGACATCGGGTTGGACAAATCCGATCCAACGAAAATCACCCATATGGGATACCTCGCACAGTACTTGCTCGACAAGCGCATTCCCCTGGAAATCTGCCTGACAAGTAACGTGGATACCGGCGCGGTGCGCAAGATCGAGGAGCATCCCTTTGGGCTTCTCTTCCGCTACAAGTTTCGGGTTACGCTCAACACCGACGACCGGCTGATGAGCGATACTACCATGACGAAAGAATTTAAGGTTGCGCACCAGGTGTTCAAGCTGACGCTCGACGATTTTGAGAAGATCACGATTAATGCAATGAAGAGCGCGTTCATCCCCTATAATCGTCGGATCAAGATCATTTACGATATTATCAAGCCGCGGTACACGAAAGTTCGCCAGGAATTGAAGCGGCGGAAGTAAGGCATGCATAGATGGATCATTGCTCTGTTTGTTCTCCTCACCGGTTGCGCCCAAACGTACCCTTATCTCGTCGTCAACGATCAATGCATGTGCGAACATTACATCGTTGAAGATCCGCATGCTTCGCTGGTCTATTCATTTAACGCGGAGTACCGTGTCGATGATGGCATTACCTCCCGTGTCTCCCTCACAATTGACAACCGGTCAACGGATACCTTGCGCTTCAGTCAGGGATATGTACGCGTCGAGTCGCGTAACATTCCATATCAGATGAACAGGAAATCCATTGCTCTCGATCTTCCTGACGCACCACCGGGGACAGCAAGAATGATTGCACTTGACGGTCGATGGGAGAATGTCGATGGGGAGGATCCGTGGCTCCGTATCGCCGGCGAGGAACTGGCCGTTACCGTAAAGGGGTTGGTTGCAGAATCGCGGAAGGTGCGGACACAAGAGTTTCGAACGATTCCACGAAATCCCCATCTTGCTCAGTGATCTGTCAATGAATCTGTACGTTATTCGACATGCGGAAGCTCTTCCCGCGGGAGGAAAGATCAGAGACGATCGTGAACGCATCCTCTCGCCACAGGGGGAAAAAGATGCGTTGATTATAGGAAGCCATCTGGCACGGCTTGATCAGGAAATCCGTCTGCTGCTTACCAGTCCGCTGAAACGCGCTGTTCAAACAGGCGAGAACATCGCCAGGAGTTACGGTCGTTCACTTTCCTCGAAGGCCACGCCCAATCTCGCGCCGGGCTTTGATGTCTCAGGCCTTCTCAGGGAGGTCTTTTCTCTGGCGAATGGATCGAATGTTATTGCCGTTGGACACATGCCTGAGGTGAATTATCTGGTTGCACACCTCGTCGCCCATGACGCGCCAACGATGATTGAGATGAGACCAGGCACCATCGCCCACATCGCCATCCGGGGAACGTCGAATCGCCCCGTCGGACAACTTTGCTCTATTCTTTTCCCCGGCATGATACGGCTGATGTCGGATCAATAACCAGGAGGACAAAATGGAAATTACCGCGATCGCCATTGATAAGCCAGAGGAAATGAATTTCATTCTCGGGCACTCACACTTTATCAAGACAGTAGAGGATCTCTACGAGGCCATTGTGCAAACCAATCCTGCAATGAAGTTTGGAATTGGTTTTTGCGAGGCATCGGGGCCGGCGCTTGTTCGATATGTCGGCAATGAAGAGCATCTTGTCGAGCTTGCCAGGAAGAATGCCCTTTCTCTTGCGGCTGGCCACTCATTTATTATCTTTATGGAGGGCGGTTTTCCAATCAATATTCTGAACACGATCAAAAACGTGCCGGAGGTCTGCCGCATCTTTTGCGCGACCGCCAATCCTACCCAGGTTCTCATCGTTGAAACTGACCAAGGGCGTGGAATCGTGGGAGTGGTTGACGGAATGAAGACCAAAGGAATCGAAACCGACGCCGATATTGAGAAACGAAAAACACTGTTGCGCACAATCGGTTATAAGCTGTAAGAACATCACACCATCAATTCATAATCCAGGAGCATTACAATGAACAACCGTCGTCTTTCCACGCCATGGGTGTTGGTTATCGCCCTCTGCATCGTTGTTGCCGGAGTTCTCTCGTTCCAGGCAGATGCACAGAAGAAGAGTGGTTCATTCAAAGATCAGTTTTCCGAGCATGTTGGAAAAGTCACCAACCTTGGACGACTACAGGAAATCGGATCCGATTATATCGTCACAACGGAAGAGAAGGTCACCTTCTTGTACCAATTCAGCTCAATTCAAGGAATCCGACTGGAGAACGATGAAGCGAGCGGCGGCGTGATCCTCGAGATTTTGTTGAAGTAAGAAACGCGAACAATGAAAGAAGTGCTGGAACGTACAGGAGCGCGACCCGCAATTCACGCGCCACACGGAACCAAGCTGCAATGCAAGGGCTGGCTGCAGGAAGCCGCCCTCCGTATGCTGATGAATAATCTAGATCCTGCGGTTGCGGAAAGACCGGATGAACTGATTGTCTACGGCGGCGTTGGCAAAGCTGCGCGCAACTGGGAATGCTATGATGCAATTGTTCGCAGCTTGAAAGCGCTTGAAAATGATGAGACGCTCCTCGTGCAATCGGGAAAACCCGTCGGGGTGTTTAAGACGTACGCCGATGCGCCGCGTGTCATCATTTCAAATTCCATGCTTGTGCCGCAGTGGGCAACATGGGATGAGTTCCGCCGGCTCGAAGCTCTGGGGCTTACCATGTACGGACAAATGACTGCGGGGAGTTGGATCTACATCGGTACGCAGGGAATACTCCAGGGTACCTACGAGACCTTTGCCGCGTGCGCGAACCGGCATTTTGGTGCGAGTCTCGCGGGAAAACTCCTCGTCACTGCCGGACTTGGGGGTATGGGTGGCGCGCAACCGTTGGCCGCAACAATGAACGGCGCGGCTTGCCTTGCCATCGAAGTCGACCGAAGTCGCATCGAGAAACGACTGAAGACCGGCTACGTCGATGAAATGACGGAATCGCTGGACGAGGCGTTGCTCACGCTGCAAAGTAGCGTTGCTCGGGAATGCAGCAGAGATCCTTCCTGAACTTCTTCATCGCAACATCGTCGTCGATGTGCTGACAGACCAAACTTCCGCTCATGATACGTTGAACGGCTACGTCCCCGCTCATATCTCCTACGAAGAAGCGCTGGCCCTCCGAACATCGAATGCGAAGGAGTACGTCAAGCGTGCCCAAGAATCCATCGTTGAACATGTGGAGGCGATGCTCGCATTACAAAAGCGAGGCGCTGTTACGTTTGACTACGGGAATAATATTCGGGGCGAGGCCATGGCAAATGGTCTCAAGAATGCATTTGACATTCCGGGCTTCGTTCCCGAGTACATCCGTCCCCTCTTTTGCGACGGCAAGGGTCCATTCCGATGGGCGGCACTCTCCGGCGATCCTGAGGATATTTACAGAACAGACCGGGCGGTGATGGAAACATTCCCTGGGAACAAGCAGTTGTGCCGCTGGATTGAAAAGGCACAGAAGGAAGTCCATTTTCAGGGACTCCCTGCACGTATCTGCTGGCTTGGTTATGGCGAGCGTGCGAAGATGGGAAAGGTTTTCAACGATCTTGTCCGGAACGGTGAGGTCAAAGCCCCCATCGTTATCGGAAGAGATCATCTTGATTGCGGTTCCGTCGCCTCTCCGAACCGTGAAACTGAAAAAATGAAGGATGGAAGTGACGCAATCGCGGACTGGCCGATTCTGA
>QKGJ01000253.1 GCA_003251275.1 Ignavibacteria bacterium | reverse complement strand
CTATTGCCGTGTCGATGCTGACGGCGTCCAATATGAAATGAACATTGGTCTTGATACCTTTGTGGATAAGTTTCTTGATTGTCTTAGAGGTTTCATCGTACGGTTGGTATGCAGAAATAGCGACAGCACCGCAATGCTTTCGTGTGGTTTCGAGGATTTCATCACTCAGTCCATGACCGTTCGTAGTGTAGTTCGGAACTATTCCTTTGGAAGCTGTGTACTCAAGGATTTCAACGAAATTTGGATGCTGGTTAGGGTTACCGCCCCCCAACGCTACCTGAAACGTCCCCATTTCCGCGGCTTGATCAATCACTCTCTTGTAGTTATCCAATGCCATGTGTTCTCCGCGCTTCGTCGAAGACCTATAGCAAAACACGCAGTCTTTATCGCACCAGTTCGTGATTGAAATGTCCATCAGCTCCGGCCCGTGTGGTGACCAGAACGGGTCTTTCCTCCCTTTATCCTGAACACGGGCGAAGAATCCGGTATCTGGGTTGAAAAACGACGTATAGCCCAGGCTCTTATAGCGGATAGCTTTTAGCATGTGATTACCAATAATTGTTGTAGGCATTGATATAGAAGCGGTCTGAATCAATTTCAAACATGGCCATACACATCAGCGACTCCGCGAATGGACCATCGCTGCTCAGCTTTGATGTAACGACATCCTTCCCCTTTTCAATCGCATCTTTCATCTTCTCGATAACCTCTGGCGTGAACTCATGTGTTCCAGCAAGGCTGTCGGCGGCTTCTTTCGTCGTGATTTGTTTTCCGTATTGCCGAATTGCAGTACTGATCTCGGAGTGCATCTGAAGAAACAAATCCCCAACAGGGCCATTTGCGTCCACTCCGGCAGCTTCGAGAAAAGCCTCTTCGCTCAACTCTTCGTCTGAGATGTATACAAACGAGGTCGAGGAGCTGTTCGAAACAAAGTCAAATTTGATCTTCATTCTGCGCCTCTTCTAGCTTTTTGATGCATTCCAGTACGGTGCTTAGCTTGTTATCCTCGTAAATGTCGTCGATGACCTGTGGCAACCAAGTCACCAAGAACACTCGATCTGCTTCCAAATCCTCTTCGCTTAAACATTCCCCATACCGAATTTCCAAATACTCCGCCAAGTTCGCATACTCAACGGAATAATACTTTTTGAACTCACCCTTGACTTCGATGGATGCGACAAACAGTGCGTCGTAGACGGCTCCGAAAAACTGCTCGCCAAGACCTCCACGAGATACCCCCAACGCTACGAGAAACTCGTTCCGATCGGGTTCCCATGAAGTTGGGAGAACCAATTTGAGCTCATCTCTCATGCTTCTTCCCTCTCTTCTGCTATTTCTTTCAAGCAACTCTGCATTTTCACAGATGCCGCATTTTTGCAGGCTTCGATAGCGCCACCAACTTCCTGCGTAAGCTGAAACTTTTCGAAGAAGTCTAGCGTGGCCTCCTTTTCATCCCAACAAGCATATGGTGCAAAACACAGCGCAAGAGCTAACGCCGGAACACCCAATCCAAGTTTTTGATCTTTGCTTAATTCATTGAAACTATTGAGCATACTGCTAACATCATCCCTCCAGTTACTGTCTCGATAACCGGAAGAGCTGGAAAACATCGCTCTAAAGAACCGCTCGGATCCTTCATCATCTAAGCTGCTAACATGATCGAGCAAAATTCGAATGTTCAGATGATCCGATTCCTCTCTTTTCCAGAATAGGAACCAAGCAACTTGCTGGATATCACGTTCCT
>QKGJ01000154.1 GCA_003251275.1 Ignavibacteria bacterium | reverse complement strand
TACTAGTCGGTGATACGGATGAACGGGACTATACGGAGCTTCTCTTCTCTCATGGAATTTTCCTTCGGGGAGTTACAACAAATTGCGCAGGACTATTGAGTCTTGGTGAATTGATTGCTTTGTTTCAGAAAGCGAGGATTCTCATAACAAACGACAGCGGGCCCATGCACATCGCAGCGGCGGTCGGCACACCCGTGCTGGCATTATTCGGACCTGAGTCTCCGAAGTTCTACGGTTCGCCCGGGCCGGTGAAAAATATCTATAAGGGAATTACCTGCAGCCCATGCCTCAATTTCTACAATGCAAAACTTTTCGTCTGCCCATTTGATGCCCGGTGCATGCAGGAAATATCGCCCTCGGAAGTGCTCGCTGCGGCCAATTCACTTCTCTCCTCCAGTGTGCGAGCAAACATCCTACTGGCATGATTTCACGACGCAGTATTGTCATCGCACTGTCAGCGAGTATCGCCGTTCTGGTGTGTGTGCGCGGCATCCTCCCGGGGTTTTCATCCATCGGAACGGACTTCCCGAATTACTATACATCTGCACGCCTGATTGTAGATGGAAGCAATGTTGATTCGCTCTATGATACGGGCTGGTTCCAGAAACAAATAGAACGTTTCGGGATGACGCAGCAAGGCAAATTCTCTCCGTTCCCCCCTCCGACAGCTCTTGCATATATCCCCGTGGCGCTCTTCAGTCCTCTGACTGCTTTGAGAATCGTCACAGCGACTAATTTTCTATTCCTCCTTCTGTCGATACTTCTTCTTCAGAAACTTTTGGAGTGTGAAGTTTGGGATGCGGTGCTCATAATCCTCCTTGCCGGCTTGGGACTGATAAACAATTTCCGTTTCGGCCAAATGTACATTCCACTTTCCCTTTCCATCATAGCAGGTTTCTATTTCTATAGGACAAGGAGACCAGTGCTGGCGGGAATTTGCTTTGGCATGTTCGTCCCCATTAAATACTTCCCCATTGTATTCGTTCTATTCTTTGCACTCAAAAAGGAGTGGCGCCTGGTGGCAGCTTCAGTAGTCACATCGTCTGCCATTGCCGGATTCAGCATCATTATGTTGGGTTGGAATATTCACTCCCAGTTCCTTATGATCGCGGCGCCAGCGCATCTTGGGTCGAAGTTGGTCCTCCAAAATCCGTTTGCCTTCACTTTTCAATCGTGGGACAGTCTCTTCCGGACCCTCTTTGTTTTTGACTCGCGATTCAATCCCGATCCATTTCTTGACAGCCCCAATCTCTATATCGGATTGAAGATGATGATCACATTTTTCCTCGTCCTCTTTACCGCCTGGATAGTTTATAAGGGCTCACGGCAGCAGGGCGATCATCATTTCGAGGATTTGATAATCTCCCTCATTGTGCTGGGCGGACTACTCATCTCACCGGCCTCGGCGACATATCACTTCCTCCTTCTCTGGCTCCCTGCCGGTTTGATTTTGAGATTTCTCCATCGAACCGGGAGGAAACGAGAGTTCTATCTTTTCCTTGGACTCTATGGGATTATCGGGTTTATTCCTTATAGTATTTTTGGCGGGTTTAACGGAAAGGGGGCGCTGACTGTGCTCGCGTATCCCCGGCTATTCCTTGTTTCCTCCCTTTACCTGCTTACCGTCAAGTCGATATTTTCTTACATTGAAGCCATTAGATCGGAGTAGCACTGAAGGTTTTGAGTTTTTTCAACAAGAGAGAACTAAATTCTGCAGGTTAACGTTAGAACCACAGAGCTTTCGGAAAATCATGTGTTTGTATCACGAGGAATGGTTATTGGATGTTTAGGTTAGGAATTACTCTTGTTGTTTTGTTATTTCAAATCTTAGTTTACTGGCGACTCTCGCTTTGTCTCAGGGACTCTTTCCCGAAGCGCCGACAATTCCTCTGGGCTTTTCGGATTCTCAGCGCCCTTTTTACTGTCGCTGCCATTTATGTCCTTACGTTCCGCCCGGATGTAAGTGGCACTCCTGTGTGGATTCGATTTTTCACCATGTATCCATTCTTCATCTGGCATGGCGCGACTATCTTTCTCGGGATAATCTTTCTTGTATCGCTTCTAATCCGCCTCCCCTTCCAGGCGGCGTTCTCCGTTGCCCGGTGGATTCCTCCAACGAAACAAAAACTTGTCGAAATACAGAAGACACCGACTTTTAAAGAATTCGATGCATCGCGAAGAACATTCCTTCGGCGGGGCATGTACGGACTCACTGCAGCTTCCTTTGGCGGGAGCGCGTACGGGCTTCTTGTTGAAAAATCAAACCACGAGTTTACAACGGCACAATTTCCGATCCTTGATCTTTCTCCAGCTCTGGAAGGATTCACGATAACGCTTATTAGCGATATCCATTCGAGTCCATTCATGTTAAAAGAGGAGATGAAGGAATATGCGCGCATCGTGAACGATATCTCGTCGGATATGATTGTCGTTGACGGCGATTTTGTCAACAGCAATCTCGATGAAGTCTACCCGTTTGCTGAAGCGTTTAGCGACCTGACCGCACCGTATGGCGTCTATGGAGTCATGGGGAATCACGACTTCTATAATGCGAATCCGGAGTTGGTAGCAAGAGAGGTCGATGAGTGCGGGATTAAGTTGTTGAGAAACGACAAAGCGATAATCGAAAAAGGCGGCGGTCAATTCTATCTTTTCGGCGTGGACGATGTGGGTCGGGCCCGAAGCGTCCCGGTCAAGTTGGATGAGGCAATGGGTGTCGCTCCTCTGAATATTCCCAAAATCCTTTTGTGCCACCGGCCATATTACCTGGAACAGGCAGCTGAAAGGAATATTGATATCGTCCTCAGTGGACACACGCATGGAGGGCAGGTGGTTCTGGGAAGGCTTGGAGATGTTGTTGTGGCACCGGCCTCACTCGCGTCCAGATACGTTTGGGGGAAATACCGGTTCGGCAAAACCCAGATGTACGTCTCGCGCGGTATAGGTACCGTCGGGCTTCCCATCCGACTGAACTGCCCTCCGGAGATCACACAGATCACCCTCACGCGCGCATAAATCTGCACCCCCGATTATTGCGTTGACATAGGAATCTTCTTACCGGCAACGATGATCATTCTTTACTACCCACAGAACACACCTCCAAGGATGGGTCGCCTTCCTCTTTCCACTCTTGCACTAGGGGCTGTCCTTGAGAGATCACATGACTATATGCTTGTCGATGGGAATGTCGACAGGGATGCCTTCGCGACCATTAGTGAAATCCTTCGGAGTTCAAAAGGAAGACTCATACTCGCAGTCTCTGTCATGCCGGGGACTCAGATGCTCAATGCAATCGCGCATTGTAAAGCCTGGAAATCTCGGTTCCCGAAAATAACGATCATCTGGGGTGGATACTTTCCATCGATGCATGCGGAGGCAGTCCTCAACTCAGACTATGTCGATTATGTTATCCGCGGTCAGGGAGAGCGATCGTTCCAAGAGTTTCTTGAAAGGATCCTCGCGGATGAATCCCCAAGTGATGTTGACAATTTGTCCTACAAGAGAAACGGGAAGTTCATCCATAATCCGGAACTTCCCATTTACGATCCCAATGACCGCCCTCCGCTTCCTTTTCACCGTATTCATCTGGACGATTACGCGATGACGACATTCATCGGGAGTCGAACACTCTGTTACGAGTCAAGCGTGGGATGTCCGCACAAGTGTAACTTCTGCGGCGTCGTTGATGTTTTCCATAGTCGGTGGAAGGCTGAAACGCCCCAGCGAACGCTTGAGGTGGTTCAACTGCTCAAGAATCGCTACGGAATGAATGGCATTGAATTCCATGATAGTGATTTCTTTGTTTCTGAGAATCGGGTCGCGGAGCTTGCAAAAGGCCTTGTCGGGCTTCAAGTTCAATGGTGGGGCGAAGGGCGCGTTGATACACTTCTTAACTACGCCACGGAAACCTGGGACCTGATGGAGAAGAGCGGGCTGAAGATGATATTCTTCGGCGCCGAATCCGGTCTGGATGAAACGCTCAAACTAATGGATAAGGCGGGAGTGACACGCGAGAAAACAAAGTCTATCGCGTCGCTGTGTGCAAAGCACAATGTCCAATCCGAATTTTCGTTCGTGATGGGAGCAAATCCAACCCGGACCGAAGAGGACATCGACGCAACGATTGATTTGATGTATGAACTTGAAGCAATTAACCCGCGATCTCAAATGCATCCATTCATCTACACGCCTGTCCCCTTCGGGACTATCTATGATAGCGCGGTTGAAGGTGGCCTCAACTATCCGAAAAATCTCGACGAGTGGGCCACACACGAGTGGGCACAATATTCACTCAGGCGAAATCCCCATACCCCGTGGCTTACTCCACGCCTTTACAGAAAGATAATCAATTTTCGCGCAGTTCATCAATCGTACTATCCCAAGACCAACGATCATGCCCTTGCTCCCTGGAAAGTCTCGCTCCTGAAAATGCTCTCTTCGTGGCGTTATCGGAGTCGGATCTTCGCTGGCGCCTATGAACTCCGCCTCCTCCTCCGACTCCTGGCAAAGTCACAACCATCGTTCGAAGGTTTCTAGGGTCTCAAATAGTCGTGCAAAGGACAAGCCGTAAATTGTCCATTCAAAGACCTTGCCTAAGCCTCTTATTCAATTGCAATTAAGACGAGCAATAAATATATTCCTGCACACTTAATTCGATTAGGATTGAATGACCCATAAGTCTCTCGCCAAGCGAGCCCAAGCTGCACTAAAACACTCACACTCACCCTATTCGCGCTTCCGTGTGGGTGCCGCACTTCTTTCAAAGACAGGCAAGGTTTTCACCGGATGTAATATTGAAATCAGCACATTCGCATTGACGATATGTGCAGAGCGTACTGCTATTTTCAAGGCGATTTCCGAGGGGAACACCCGATTCACGGCGATTGCCATCGCAACTGATGAAAGCGGGTTTACCCCTCCATGCGGTGCATGCAGGCAGGTTCTGATGGATCTTGCCGGAAACATTGATGTGATTATTACGAATCGCCGTGGAGAAATCAAGGAGTACAGTCTCAAAGAACTCTTTCCGCTGCCATTTGGTGCAGAGAATCTCATGAAGAAAAGAAGATGACCGCTCCAACGATTCAGTACTCCCCACAAGGTACAGGATGGATTGAGGTAATCGCCGGATGTATGTTCAGTGGAAAGACCGAAGAACTGATTAGGCGCATCCGACGTGCTCAAATAGCTAAACAAGAGGTCGCAATCTTTAAGCCGAAATTAGACAACAGATACAGTTCTGACCATATTGTCTCACACAGCGAGGAGAAGCTGCTCTCAACCGCTGTCGAACATCCTTCTGAAATAATAGCTCTTTCTAGGAGTGCTCAGGTGGTTGGCATCGATGAAGGTCAATTTTTCTCGCCCGATCTTGTTGGTGTAGCAGAGAGCCTGGCCAATCAAGGAAAGAGGGTTATCATCGCCGGCCTGGATCAGGATTACAGAGGAGTCCCATTTGAACCTATGCCACAGTTACTGGCGATCGCTGAATACATCACAAAGACCTTGGCTATATGCGTCATCTGTGGAAACCCCGCCGATCGAACCCAGAGGACCACCATAGCACATGAACGTGTGCTGGTGGGCGCGAGAGACAGTTATGAGGCCCGATGTCGTCGCTGCTTTGCTCCTCCTTCCAACTAGTATTGACTTTTAGGGACCTTCATTAAATCTACCTTCTATAAGCAGCAAAGGGCATTATTTCATGGAAATCAGTGGAATCTTAAATGGGGTTCTCGGACTTGTAGTCCTCATAGGGATCGCGCTTTTCTTCTCCAATAACCGTCGTAAAATAAACTGGCGACTTGTCGGCTCGGGTCTCGGATTGCAATTGGTCTTCGCTATTCTGATTTTGAAAGGAGGCGAGCTTTCATCTTACTGGAGCGCTTTTGGACTGCCAAAGTTGTTTTTTGAGAAAATGAGTCAAGGTTTTGTTGTTGTTCTTGGATTCACCACTAAGGGAGCACAGTTCATCTTTGGCCAACTTGCGATAAGTCCAGGCGCTGAGGGAAGCCTCGGATTCTTCTTCGCCTTCCAGGTTTTACCAACCATAATCTTCTTTGCCTCCTTCATGTCCGTTCTCTACTACTTAGGGGTCATGCAATGGGTGGTCCAAGGAATGGCTTGGGTCATGGCTCGGGTGATGGGAACAAGTGGTGCAGAATCGCTATCAAACACTGCAAACATTTTCGTCGGACAGACCGAAGCCCCACTCATGATACGTCCGTTTATCAAAGGTATGACCCAATCGGAGTTATTGACTATCATGGTTGGGGGAATGGCAACCATTGCCGGCGGTGTCCTTGCGGCGTATGTGCAGATGCTTGGAAATTCCTACGCAGCAGCCCATTCCCTTCCGCTTGATGTTGCTCAGGCAAAATTTGCGGCGCAGCTACTTGGTGCGAGCTTGATGGCGGCGCCAGCTGGACTGGCGATTGCAAAGATTCTCTATCCTGAAACTGAGGAGTCTGAAACCAAAGGAAAAGTGAAGGTCAAGGTTGAAAAGAACGCATCAAATGTTATTGAAGCTGCAGCTGCAGGAGCATCAGACGGTCTTCAGCTTGCACTCAATGTTGGAGCAATGCTCCTTGCGTTCATTGCCCTCATTGCATTGGTGAACGCGGTGCTAGGATCCCTAGGTAATATCACTGGCTGGAACGCATCACTGCAACAGTCCTATGGACAGCCTTTGTCCCTCCAACTGGTGTTCGGGTTACTGCTTCAGTATCTTGCATTCGCGATTGGTGTTCCCTGGGGAGAGGCCCTTCATGTAGGAT
>QKGJ01000230.1 GCA_003251275.1 Ignavibacteria bacterium | reverse complement strand
CACGAAGCGACTAGTTCTTTTGAAGTAGTGTCGGACAGATGTGTGCTTCACCATTCTGAACCTGGTCTAGGCCCTTTGGACTTCAGCGGACAGGGGGTAGTTAAGCCTTTAAGGGCCGATGGTACTACTTTGGTGACCGTGTGAGAGAGTCGGACGTCGCCAAATCTGTTCATTTCATTGTGTTTCTTCACCACTTTTCACCTCAGTTGATCCTCGTTCCCGATTACCTGGGGAACTGGGCCTGTCATTCAACATCCCTGTTGACAAAAGAGGTTCTATGTTCTACCTTTAGAAAGGTAGATCCTTCATTTACGTTTCCGCTGTCCTTTTGATATGGTACAGGATTATCGCTTGATGGAGAAGCGATGAGCCGCCATAGGATCGGTCCAATCTCGCCTTAACGACTCGCCTTCTTCTTTCGGCATTGTTCTTCTCATCTCATACATTCTCATTCTGTGGTAGTGCCGTCTTGGAGAGATGTTTCTGTATGAGGTGATTCCATGAATTGCTATACAGAGTAAGGAGATATCCATCATGAAGAACCTCATTTCAAGCAAGATGGCAATACCGGTGTTCGTATTGCTTGTTGGGGCAGTTGGTTGCAAAAAGGACTCTCCAACACAACCTGAAGTACCACCTCCGGGTGAGGGAATGCTGCTTCTGAATAGACTTAGTGTTGCAGTCGTCCCCGGGGGAACGGAGATCGTCACGATTACTGCCATCGACCCAAACAATCTTCCGGATACCTGCAGTGTTAGTTGTGACAGGCAGGATGTCGCGAACATATCGTTGACCGATTCCTCGCTTACGATAACGGGAGTTAATTACGGCACTGCGAATGTAACCGTAACAAGCAAGTGCGGCCTTCAACGAACCTTGCCTGTGCAGGTATACAATCACAAGGTTCTTGACACAGGGGAATTACTTATCGCGTTCGTAGATACGTTCCAGTATCGTTGGCATGACGGAGGGAGCGGTCAACCCATCGACGGTGCCTACTATCATCCTATAACAAGCGACGGTTTTCGGGCGCTTGGATCTCTGGGAGTGAACAATTACAGTAACCCGAACGGTCGGCAAGCGGTGATGGTTGTAAAAGCGAAGAATGGATCAACCGCGTTGGCCGAGCCTGTGGACTACACATTGGTGTGGAGTGATCAGGGTTCCGGCGCAAGTAATGATGGTTCATTCTGGACACCTGTTCCTCCTGCGGGTTATGTGGCAATGGGAACGGTTGCTCAGAGAGGGTATTCCAAGCCACCCCTGAGCGACGTGGTTTGTGTACGCGCAGACCTGACTGTCCCGGGTGAAGCCGGTTCGTTCATCTGGAGGTACTTCGTCATAGTGTCCTCATTCATACGATTCACAAGCTGGATGGTTGATCCTCCTGACGCCGGACCACATGATGGCGCTTATCTTGGGACCGGGACGTTCATCGCTGTGGGATCAATGTCGGGAAATGTTAGCGGCGATCCCCCGAGTGTTCACCCGGTAATGAATGTGTTGAAGGTGCCCCTGCCATTGCTCTCACAAGCGCCGTATCAAACGTTCGTACCCAAGCTCTCGGGATATGAAGCTCCGCCAGAACAGACAGTTCCCACGTTTGCCCGGGCGATGCTTATACCGTGTACACTCGTGAAGGATTTGCTGTATGCTGGCGATCCGAACTGGCGTATCCGTAACTCCCCGATGTACAGACTGGAACGGGAAGTGTACTACAAGCTTTTGTATCACAATCATAACAGACAAACAACGTGACGATCACATCGGGTGTCACCACCACCGAGAGTGAACGATACTGGAACGAAACAGCAATTTCCATCTCCGTTGAAGCAGGTATCAGTATCAAGCTCTTCTCGTCAAAAGTAAGCACGACGGTGACTACATCGTTCGGCTATGAACGACAAACATCCGTTGCGGTGCTTCAAGAAAAGTCGGTGGCGTCATCCATCAACACACCTCCTGGGAGAGCAGCAGCATTGTGGCAACAGTACAACAGGTACGTCCTGAAGCGACACAATGGGACTCAGCTGGAACCGGTGGCAGCGTGGGAATTCGGCATTGACAGCTATGTCACAGATGAGTATCCAGATTAGGGTTGGTTTGGTACAACTGGTTCGATCTGCGAGAAAAGCAATCGTGTTGCATGTTGCTGTGAGTTTGTTTTCCCTACAGACCAATCTATCTTTCTAGCCAGGCCCCGATTCTTCTTCGCCCCATGTGGCATTTCTGCCCCTGTTTTTGTGCGATCCCGTATCCTGATGTGGCTCTTGTGGGACAGACGTCTTGCAGACAGTCTCATACGACTCAAATTCCCTCCCTGTTTTCTCCGGTATGGAAATTGAATTTGAATCTATCCTTGCCCAGAGAGTTTGGGCTCTTATCAGGAAATCTTAACAACAAAAGGACACCCACCATGAAAAGAAATCTGAAAGCCTTTGCAGGTGCAGCAATCGGCATTATTCTTTTTGGAACTTTTGGATGCAAGAGCGACTCGTCAAATCCAGGAACCACCGGGCAATCCAACCTCCCACCAAATACTGTTGCGATGAGTGGCAGCGTATTCAGTC
>QKGJ01000256.1 GCA_003251275.1 Ignavibacteria bacterium | reverse complement strand
CACCCCGTTTGCCGCAATCTCATTCCTGATCTTCTCTACGGCCGGCATTGTAGCGGCACGATCAAAGTGCACACCAAAGATATTCATGCCACACCGCGACAGCTCCAAAGCCGTTGCTGCGCCGAATCCGCTGGAGGCGCCAAGGATTAGTGCCCATTGGGTGTTACTGTAGGAGAGATTGGAGTTCACAATGCACCCTCAGAATATTATTATTACGAATGAACAGTACTGGTCGGTCTACTCAACAGTGACGCTTTTTGCGAGGTTCCGGGGTTGATCTACATTTGTCCCGCGCGCAACCGCCATGTAATAAGATAACAATTGCAGAGGGATAATATTCAGTATCGGTCCGAAGAATCCATAGGTTCGAGGAATACGAATGACATGCTCGGCCATATTTGCAATCTCGGTGTCATCCTCATTCGCAATGGCGATGATGCGCCCTTTACGTGCCTTTACTTCCTGGATGTTGCTTATCACCTTGTCGTAAATCCCATCACGTGGCACTATAACAACCACCGGCATATTCTCATCGATAAGGGCGATCGGACCGTGCTTCATCTCAGCAGCAGGATAACCCTCAGCATGGATGTAGGAAATCTCCTTCAACTTTAACGCACCCTCAAGAGCGACCGGGAAGTTCGCACCACGACCCAGATAGAGAAAGTTCTTCGCGTTCTTGTATTTTTCCGCGATGGCTTTAATCTGATCCGTATTCTTGAGGATATGCTGCACTTTATCAGGAAGTGATGCAATTTCCTTCGCCAGGACAATCCCGTCCTCCTGCGACATGCCTCGTGCCCGGGCAAGCATCAAGGTGATTAACGCAAGAACAGTCAGTTGCGAGGTAAATGCCTTGGTTGACGCGACGCCGATTTCGGGGCCGGCATGGATGTATACTCCACCATCTGATTCGCGCGCAATAGTGCTGCCAACAACATTCACGATGCCAAGTACCGTCGATCCCTTGCCTTTGGCCTCACGCAATGCTGCAAGCGTATCGGCAGTTTCACCGCTCTGACTGATCAGTAAAACGACATCATCGATGTTCATGAGGGGATTGCGATAGCGAAACTCAGAGGCATACTCCACTTCTGTCGGAATCTTCGCGATCTGTTCCAGCATGTACTCCCCCACCAAGCCAGCATGCCAGGACGTACCACAAGCCGTGATAACGATCCTGCGCGCACTCAGGAGACGTCCCATCATATTCTGCAACCCACCGAGCTTCACATTCCCTTCATCCACAAGGAGCCTACCACGCATCGCGTTCCGGATTGTTTCCGGCTGCTCATTAATTTCCTTCAACATGAAGTGATCGTACCCACCCCGCTCGATCTGCGAAAGCTCCAGCGTCACTTCCTCCACAGTCTTGTGTACCTTTAATGCATCGATGGTCGTTGTTTCAATGTTGTCTTTCGTGACAACGGCAACCTCACCGTCTTCAAGGTATACAACGTGCCGGGTATGCGAAACAATCGCCGAGGCGTCGGAGGCGACATAATTCTCTCCATCGCCAACGCCGATCAACAGTGGACTCCCTTTTCGTGCAACGATAAACTTATCGGGTTCATGTACCGACATGACCACCAACCCATACGTGCCATCCACTTCGCTCAGGGCCAGGCGTACAGCCGTGCTCAAGTCATTTCCTCTCTCATACATGGACTGAATGAGATGTGCAAGGACCTCGGTATCGGTATCGGTATGAAAGACGTGGCCTTCGCGGAGCAGTTTGGTCTTAATCGAGAGATAGTTCTCGATAATCCCATTATGGATAATCGCTATCTTCTTCTGTGCATCCCAATCTGGATGGGCATTGACATCGTTCGGGGCTCCATGTGTTGCCCATCGGGTGTGTCCCATCCCGAGGGAACCAGAAAGTGTGGAGCTTCCGTTGCCGAGATGCTTGGCCAATTCCGAGACCTTCCCTGCTTTCTTTTCTACAGAGAGCGAATCCTTCGAAACCAAAGCGATGCCAGCCGAATCATACCCCCGGTATTCGAGTCGCCGTAATCCTTCAAGGATTATGGGAACGCAGTTCTTTTGGCCGATATAGCCAATAATGCCGCACATGTGCAGAGCTTTTTGTGGATGTTGGTGACCAAGATACTCATAAGGTGTTTGAAAATCAACGAGATGAAACAGGGCCATGAGATCAAGCAAAAAAAAAGCCCGGCCGTCGGCCGGGCATGTCAATACGGTCTCGAACGATTTGCTACTTGGATCTAATGCTGATGTTGCCCCCCATGGTATGAGCGTGAATTGTTTCGCCCCCTCCGTTCACCGTTCCTTTCACGCTGGACTCGCTGATCTTTCCCGAGAGAGTAACCGGAAGATCGCATGTGACATCCCCACCAAAAGTCGATGCGTCGATGTTTGCCGCCACATCGCGGGGAACCATGATATCCACATTGCCCCCCATCGTCTCGGCATGAATCCCTTTCATCGACGATGACACACGAACGGCAACGTTGCCGCCGGACGTTTCTGCTTTTACTTTCCCTTCAACGTCGGCAATCTGGATATCTCCTCCTGAAGTACTTGCATCAACGGCTCCTTCGGCCTTCGTGATCCTGATGTCCCCACCGGAGGTTTCCAGCACAACTTTTCCACGCAACTCCTTTCCTTCCACATCGCCTCCTGAAGTACTCAAATGCACGTCGCCATCAACTCGGAGCGCGTGAAGATCACCACCAGAGGTCTCGCCATCTACTTTTCCCTGAATATTGGTGACATCAACATCTCCACCGGCAGTCCGAAGCGTCAGGTTGAACTCACGGGGAACCGATATTGTGTACTTTACATTTGAGTCGCCACTTCCCCAGTGTCTCCATTTTGACGTCATCTCACCGCGCACCTTCACTGTATTGTCAGATGCTTCCGCTGTAATCTCAAAGTCCTCAGTGAATCGCTTCGATCCTGTAACCATCGCGAGAACACGTACTTCCTTGGAGGAAGTCCCCTCGACTGAAATATCGCCGACATCGGTGCGGAGAGTAAGGAGCCCTCCCGAAGTAACATTGAAACTCTTCTCAAATTTTTTCTCTTCAGCACCGGCACTCCCGATGAAAAGAAGCGAGACAAAAAGAAGGGTCAAGACTGAATATGCAAGTCGTTTCATGGTGGTATCCCTGATGTTGGTAAGTCGTGACTTTGAGTTCATAGACGAAAAACCATGGAAATTGTTACACTTCTTTGCATTTCGAAATTGATTTGGCTACCTTCACTGCGATTTTTGTAGAGTTCGAAACCAAATGCCCAAATTCCGCATACTGTTCTTCTCTTTTCTAGCATTTTCCAGCATCTTGACCGGATGCGGAAACCCGCAGCCGAAAGAGCCTATAGTAGTTCCAGATCGACCAACCGTTGCCGACCAACCAACCGCAATCCCCTCATTTTCCGGATCTCGAGCATTTGCTGATCTTGAAAGACAAGTGTCTTTCGGCTCGCGAAATCCAGGTTCGGCAGGACATGCACAATGCTTGAACTATCTCGCCAGTGAACTTCGTTCACTCGCCGACACAGTATGGACACAGGATTTCGTTTCAATTGGATACGGTCATGAGACGCTGCGGCTTACCAACATCGTCGCTTCATTCCGACCGGAAGAAAAAGGCCGCATATTGCTGTGCGCGCACTGGGACACGCGGCCCCGGGCCGACAACGATCCGACTTCAGCAAACCAGTCGAAACCAATTCCAGGTGCGAACGATGGCGCAAGTGGTGTAGCCGTTTTGTTGGAGATTGCCCGACTCATGCATTCAACACCTCCGAGAGTCGGCGTTGACTTGGTTTTGTTTGATGGCGAAGACTACGGCTATGAAGGAGATACGCCAAGATATCTCTTGGGATCCCGCTACTTCGCAGCGAACACCAAGTTCCAGCAGAGCCCTCGCTTTGCCATTCTTCTTGACATGGTTGGAGATGCAAACCTGGAAATCTTGAAAGAGCAGCATTCCGTCCGTTATGCGGGGGACATCGTGAATATCATCTGGAGCACCGCAAAACAACTCGGCTATTACCAGTTTGTGGATGCGGCGGGGGAGTCCATCACGGACGACCACCTCCCCTTGAACGAAGCGGGAATCAAAACGGTCGACCTTATCGACTTCGATTACCCTGATCACACCAATCGTTACTGGCACACGCTCGATGATGTGCCAGCCCATTGCAGCAGTGAAAGTCTCGAAGCGGTTGGGGCCGTTCTGACCCATCTCTTGTATACGCAAAAACCGTGAGCGACAGGTCAAATCATATTGAGATTTCGATTCAGGGAGATCCCACACTTTTTGAACCTGCAATTGGAATAATGACCGGACTTGGTTTTGAGGGGTTCTGGGAGGATGAGGTGATTCTGCGATGTTATATCCCTGAAGAAGAATGGACATTGACTGTACAGGAGGATTTTTCCGCCCGCCTGCATGTGTTGAGCGACTCCATCCACGTCCCTTCCCCCGTTATTCTTATCCGTCCGGTAGAAAACAGAAATTGGAATGAAGAGTGGGAGAACACTATACAGCCTGTTCGTATCACCGACCGCATTACAATTTCTCCGAGTTGGCACAAAGTGGAGCCGCGAGCAGATGAGGTGTTGTTGACCATCGATCCGAAGATGTCGTTCGGCACCGGTTATCATGAGTCGACAAGGCTCATGTTGAAACTTCTCGAACAACACATCGAAGGAAAAACGCGCGTTCTTGATCTGGGCACTGGCACGGGAGTGCTTGCAATCGCCGCGGCAAAATTTGGCGCATCCGAAGTCGTCGGTATCGATAATGACGACTGGTCTTTTGATAACGCCAGGGAAAATGTTGAGATGAACCATGTGCAGGAGAGCGTTTCCATTGTCCTGGGGGAATTGGACGACATTATCATCGAGAATTTCGAAATGATCCTTGCAAACATTCAGCGGAACATCCTGCTGCAGTTGATGGAGGGAATGTGCAAACGCCTTTCTCCTGGGGGCATACTGATTCTTTCGGGTCTCCTCAGTTCTGATGAAGAAACAATAGTCAATGCAATCCACGACCATGGCCTTCGCATGATAGAACAAATGCAGGAAAATGAGTGGATTGCACTTGCCGCTCGCCTTCCCGAAAACACTCCCGCCTGATATGCACGTCGCTGTTATCGACATCGGAACGAACACCACCCTATTGCTGATTTGCACCATTGATAAATCCGGCACCATCATACCCGTCCGACATGAGCAGCGGGTGCCGCGGCTGGGCCAGGGTGTAGACGCCTCTGGTCTGCTTCTGGATGAAGCGATGGATCGAGTTGTCCGTGTGTGTGAGGAGTATGGAGAAATCATGCGGGAGTATCCCCTGCGATACATTGTTGTTGCCGGCACGAGCGCAATGCGGATTGCTACAAATCGGGATGTTCTCATAGAGAAAATTCGCCGGACGGTGGGGTTTGATGTGGAGGTCCTGAGCGGTGAGGACGAAGCGCTATGGACATACCGCGGGGCGATCAGTGGAGTCGGCAATCCCCAACGTTCGATGGTCATCGACGTCGGTGGAGGGAGCACAGAAATCACCGTTGGTGAAGGGATCACCATTGTGCAGAAACTAAGTCTCGATCTTGGCTCTGTCCGCCTGACGGAACGCTTTCTGAAGATCGACCCCCCCACTTCAGAAGAACTTTCATCTGCACGAGAGCATGTCAAACGCGTACTGAACGCAGCCACGCTTCCCGATGTTGCCAAGGCAACGTGCATCGGCGTTGCGGGCACACCCACTTCTCTTGCTGTGATTGATCAGCGACTTCCGGACTTCGACCTCCAGAAAGTCGCGGGATACAAGCTCAGTCGCGAGAGGGTTGCTCAACTGTTGGAAACACTCTCCTCCCTTACTACAAAAGAGATCCGGCACCTATCGGCGATCATGCAAGGACGCGAGGACATCATTGTCGCCGGGACGTTGATTCTGCACACGGTGATGGAGGTTCTCTCAATCGATTCGCTAACGGTGAGCGAGCGTGGGATTCGATATGGACTTGCGTTGAGGGAGTTTGAGAAAAGCTAATCCTCTCCCGAATGTCTGGGAGACTGTTGCATTGATGTGAATATCACTTGAAATAGCTGAAAGCAAAGAAGAATATCACTGCCCAATCACCGTGTTTTTCATTTACTTCCCCGTAGTAACCAATCCCATCCCTCAGCAGAATCTCAGAACCTTTTACAACTAAGTACGTGATGATAAAAACTGAATTGATCGTTGATTACCTTCGTGGGTCATACAAATGGTTCAGTCCAATGATCTTCCCCACTCGAATGCAATACAACAAATATAAAGTGAGCAAGGAAAGCTGGACGTAAAGAATGAGTCGAATTGATGGATTGTTTGCATATCGATAGAACGGGTTGAACGAATCGGAATCAAGAAGGTTTACAACTCCGAAGAGACCAAAGAAAAGTAGAACAAAGATATAATACGCCAACAAGATTCTATAAGTCGTCTTCATCTATATTTATCTTACTGGGACGCCAATAAGTGGCAGACCATCATCTTTGGACAAATCGCTCTCTTACCGTGAAAGGATCGCACGGATGGCACCAAAAAATGACACGCCGACAACCGCGCCGACTCTTATTCCATAATTACTGATGAATGACATGTCCACTATGAACATATTCATGACAGTCACAAAGTAGACACTGAACCAGGCAATATTTATTTTGTCCTCAATAGACCGCAGCGATGACTTGCTGGAAAAGATGGACTTCAGGCTGGCAAGAATTTCCTTGTTTCGTTTTGAAGCAACGATGTACAAAAGAGAGATCATTACAATGGTTAGAAAGAGGCCATTGTGCGTTTGGTAATACGACTTCGTTCCTTTTTCCG
>QKGJ01000229.1 GCA_003251275.1 Ignavibacteria bacterium | reverse complement strand
AGGGACGGAAAGCTACGAGCTTCAAATGCGTGAGTTTGGAGAATGTATAAGTAAAGGCACACAGCCGGAAACGGGGGGACAAGAAGGTCTTTTGGCGCTTGCTGCAATTGAAGCGATGTCGTTGTCCGTTACATCAGGAAGAAGCATTACCATTCAAGAAGTACTCAAATAGGGATACCCATGAAAGCTTCACGTCGAGAATTCCTGCAACGCAGTGCATTGGCCGCAAGTGGTCTCTATTTCGGGACGCGAAATGCGAAGGCTGAGTACCTGCTCCCAGAGGTTTTGCCTTCCCCGGAGGCCGGTCTTCTGTTTGATGAATCCGATGTGCCCCGTATTCTTCAGACAATCAAGCATCCCCGATTTGCAGACTACTGGAAGTCAATGCAATACGCAGATCTGAAAAACGATTTACAGTTTCTGAAAGATGAGTTGCGACTCAATAACCATGTCAAGGACATGCTTCGCGCGCGACAGATTCTTGAGCGCTCTTCATTTGTGTACAGACTTACTCATGACAAGCAACATCTTGAGGTCGCACGAGTGGCGATCGACAGAATCCTTGAGTACAAACGCTGGGACTATTTCCTTGAGGCAGGGGAGCATACAATCGCTCTGCAACGCGCGTCCGAAGCCACCATCGCAATGTCCTTTGCGCGTGAATGGCTTGATGACGCTCTGAGTGTTGACACAAAGCTGGAGATGGAAAAACAGATTGGAGAAAAAGGAGCAGCGGCGTGCTACCGAACTCTCTTCGGGATGATGCATCCGGATCGGGTACGGGGCTGGGGATTTGATCCCGAGGACGACTACCAATATCGCTTTGATCTCAGCAGGTGGCCGATCATACTCAACTCGACGAATCTCAAGGTTATCCCGATTGCCGGCTTAGGAATCGGTGGATGCTTGTTGTATGGCAAACACCCACAGGCAAAGCGATGGGTGGATATGGCATTGCAGAGCGCAAAGGCCTTTTCCACAATGTTCGGTGCCGATGGAAGCTATGAAGAGGGGGTCGGCTACTGGGGATACACCGCCCAGCATTTAACGATGTTCATAGAAGTTCTCCAGCGAAGAACCGGGAACGATCAGCGCACTCTCCTTAATTTCCCAGGGACAGTCAGGTATGCGTTGCGCATGTCCATGCCTGCCATCGATCATCCTTCCGACTGCGTGAACTTTGGCGATGCTTGGTATATGGGAGATGTGTCTTGTGCTCCGTGGGCAGCGCGTGTCTTCAAAGATCCCGTGGCGCAATACGTAGCGCTTTCGGTTGGAGAAATCCGCAGCCATTACCCGTTTATTTGGTACGATCCCTCGGTGAAGGCACAAGTACCCGGTCCGGAACTGTATGATGTGCGATTCGATAATGATTGGGTGACAGCTCGCACTGGGTGGGGAGTGATGGATTCTGTTGTTGCGATGAGGAGTGGAGGACCGGCAAACCACGAACATGCAGATCGCAACAGTGTCATCTTCAAGGCATACGGCGAACGGCTCTTGCACGATCCGCTGCATGCCGCGTACTCGTACACGGAACCGCACTGGCTACTGCGATTAACCGAGTCCCACACGGCAGTTCTTATTAACGGAAAGGGACATCAGTATCACGATGGACATGAGGGAACAAATTCATCCTGGGCCGAAGCCCAACTGAAGCAGTATGAAAATGAAAAGAACCATGTCATCGTCACGAGCGATGCTTCGGAAGCATACCGGCTTGTGAATCCGAATGTTGACGCAGTGTACCGGACACTTTTTTTTCTGAAACCTGACGTATTGTTGTTTCTCGACCGCGTTCGTATGAAAGATACGCCGGCAACGGTGCAAATACGATTTCAAGCGTACAACGAGGACAAGAACGCTCAGTTTCAAATCGATAAGGATGAATTTACGATATCCCGTCCGCACGCGGCACTCAAAGCGAAAATCAAGTGCACTGGCTCGTTTACCATCAGCACAGACAAACTGAATGTTCCTGAGGCAAACGGAATTCATCCGTATGTTGAGGTAAACTCAATGGATGCCAAAGAGCACATACTGCTGACAGTTTGCACGGCGCAGCAAAAAGGGAAGCCGCACGGTGATCTCTCTCTAAGAAGGGACGATAACGGGTGGAAGGTGACGGGGACACACAACGGTCAGTTCATAAATGTTCGTATTGAAACAAACAAAGATATTCCCGGCGTTATGGTCGGTTAACGACAAGAGAAATCGATTCTGCAATGAAGCGATCTGATAAACACTTTGAAGAAGCGTTGAGGCTCATCCCCTGGGGAACCCAGACAAATGCGAAACGTCCGTTCCCCGCATTCGATGAAACGATGCCGAAATACATCGAGCGAGGGAAGGGTTGTCGCATCTGGGATATCGATGGGAAGGAATACATTGATTTTCGGCTTGCGCTCGGTCCGGTCACCCTTGGCTATTGCTTCGATGAAGTGGATGATGCGGTTCGCAAACAAATGGAAAAAGGGGTCTTATTCAGCATGGCAAGTCCGATCGAGCTGGAGCTTGCACATCATCTCCATCAGACTATTCCCAATGCAGAGATGGTGCGATTCATGAAAACTGGAGAGGACGCGAACCTCTGCAACATTCGTCTTGCCCGGGCATACACGGGCCGCGATATGATTCTTACAAGCGGCTACCACGGTTACCCCGACTGGTTTGCAACGGATGAGAGTCCGAAAAATGGCGTTCCTTCTTTTGTAAAGGACTATGTGAAAGTCATTCCCTGGGGCAACTGCGAAATAGCGGAACAGTTGATCCGGCAGCATCACGAGCGTATCGCTGCAGTAATCTCAATTCCATACGACATGAACGAAGACATCAGCGGCGGTTACATACGCTTGCTCAGAAAACTCACTCAGGAATATGGCATCCTGCTCGTGCTGGATGAAGTCTGGACAGGCTTCAGGCTCGCGCTGGGTGGTGCGCAGGAGTTATTTAATGTGGAAGCCGACCTTGTAGGATATGCCAAAGCCCTCGCCAATGGCTATCCGCTGTCCGCTTTTGTCGGAAAGCGCCCGTACATGGAGAAGCTAAATGAGTTCAGGATGACGACGACATACGCGGGAGAAACGCTTTCAATGGCAGCTGCAATCGCCACATTGAATATCATGAAGCGGGAGAAAGTGCATGCGCACATCAATGCAATGGGAAAGCGTCTCATGAGAGGATTCAACGATATTGCAAAAAGTCTCGGTGTTGAAGGATACGCCGCCGGCCTTCCTCCTGCTGCATTTCTTAAGTTCAACACTCCCGACCAAAACTACAATGCGCTTCTGGAATATCTTTGGTTCAGAGAACTGTTTCGGGAGGGGATATTTGTGATCCTTCGCTGGTTCATTTCCTATTCGCATAAAGAAACAGATATTGACGAAACGCTGGAGAAGGCAAAGCAAGCGCTGCAACGAGCTCTTGATGCTGCACCCAAAGAACATGGAAAAATCACCCCATTCTATTGGTAGCAAACACAACAACCGTGATCATACCTCTATGAGCGAACGAACATACATCGATTGCTATGCATACGTGGGAATGCGTGGCCCGAAAGATGTGGAGGCTCAGTACGAGACAGAAGTTCTCATTGACGAGATGGAATGGTCTGGAATTCATGGGGCCCTCGTCGCCCACGCGACGGCGAGAGAATACGACCCGATGTATGGCAACCGAATGTTGACGCGCGAACTTAAGAAGAGCTCACGATTATTTGGCGTATGGGCTGTCATGCCGCACCATACGGGGGAAATTGCAAAGCCGCGCGACCTAATCAAAGAAATGCAGGACCACAATATTCATGCAGCAAAGATGTACCCACGCTTGCATCGTTTTCCCTTCAATGTTGATTTCTGCGGCGATTTGCTCTCTGCTCTGGAGGAGGCTGGTACTCTTCTCATGGTTGAAGGGGGACATCTCTATAATAATGATGTCCTCGAACCGACCAACCAGGTTCTTGTGAACGAGCTTGATGCCGTACTTACCCGTTTTCCACAGCTGAACGTGCTGCTCCAGGCGTCGCGTTGGGATGCAACTCGCTACATCCATTGGCTGATGTCCAAACACAAAAGGCTTTACATCGAGCTTTCGGCGCATCAGGGTAATCGGGCAATGGAGGTATTTACAGAGTGGTTCGGGGCGGATCGAATATTGTTCGGTACGGGTGCTCTCGAAAAGTCTCCTGGGGCCGCAAAGGCCTTTGTTGATTACTGCACGTTGGGGGATGAAGACAAGCAAAAGATTGCCGCTCTCAATATTGCGAGGCTGGCAAACATAGATCAGCTGCCTCCATCATACAAAGGGACGAAAGGTGGTGACTCGATCCTGAAACTTGCAAGAGCCGGCAAACCCCTGAAAGACACCTTGGTCATTGACAGTCACGCACACATGACGCATGACGGGGCGGGGGGCACCGGATTCGTCCACATGCTCTACGGTGATGCGAAGAGCATGCACCAACGGGCAAAGCTGATGGGCATCGACAAGATTTGCGTCAGTGGATTTCTTGCCGTCTGGACAGACTACGAAGAAGGTAACAAGATTGTGTGGGACGCAATGAAGCAATACCCTGGATTCTACCATGGATACGCCGCGTTGCAGCCACAATATGTGAAGGACTGGAAAAAAGAGTTACGGAAAGTATATGTCACCTACAAAATGGAAGGCATCAAGCCTTATCATCCACGCACGTTGCTCGCGTACAACGACAAGTTGTGGGACCCGTGGTACGAGTATGGCAACAGAATGAATGCGTATGCCCTCATTCACCCATCGCCGAACCTCGTGGCGGAAATGAACGACCTTGCACCTCGATATCCGAATATTGCATTCATCCTTGCCCATCCCGGCGCATACTTTCGCGATGCTAGGATTGGGATTGAGATTGCATTGAAGAACCCGAACGTCTATCTGGAGATTACTCTCACTTCGGTGACCTATCGCGTCATTGAATTCATGGTAAAGCATGTCGGCGCCGATCGCGTCTTGTTTGGAACAGACCAGCCCATGCGCGATCCAATTCCACAATTCGGGTGGATGGCGTATGCCCATTGCTCATTTGAAGAAAAGAAGAAGATGTTTGGTTTGAATATGCAAAAGATTATCAAGCGAGTAAGACAATAGAATGAGATGCGGCTCCTAAAATGTTGCGTGATAGTACTTGCTGCTGCAATAGCCGTCAATACACAAGCTTCACTGCTATGCGGAGAGATCGTGCTTGAGAACGGTGCGATACGATTGTCTCTCGTGAAGGATGGGCAGAGTTTTAGAGAATCCTTCTACGCGAAAGGCTTGGAGGGGTGGCGACTTGTGCTTCAAAACGGCAGTGTGAGCCGGCCTGATCCCGCTTTGAAAGCAACAGGAATAGACGAGCCAAGCACCACCATCGAAAGAATCGTCCAGACCGATGAGGTGTCAAGTATCCTGCTGAGGACGGAGTCTGGATCGAACACTTGGACGAAGAAGATCACGATGAAACAGGGTGAGCCATTTGTTCACGTTGAATTTCGTAATTCGATCCAGGGGAAGTCCAAGGTCGAGTATTTCCTTTCAACATACTCATTCTTGCCTGATGGGAAAAAGTACTCGGATTACAAGCCGCTTGATTTCATCTTCACGCCCCAACTTCGCCCTGAACCTGATGAAGTGATTGCGGACCACACGTTTCGCTCGCCCGCTCTAATGATGCAGCAAGGGAACATTTTTGCTGCGCTCCTTCCTGATATTCATTCAATCGATGGAAGGGAACGCATCCTGAAATCTGCCGCTGATATACAAGTGGAAACAGACTCGGCGCCCTTCATGTCATTTGGGTTGATGAATTGGGTAAGGAAAAAAGCCCACGTGTACTATGCGCATCATGATTCTCTTGCCATTGATGTAGCCGATACGTCGTTGTCATTCTGTTTCTATCTCTACATCTCTGCAACAGCTCCACCACACCGCGGGTTTCAAGATGTTGTACGATTCGAGTGGGGTCGCTTTGGGCATCCGAATTTTGTAAAACCCGTTGGACCGCAGTCACAGCCATTCTCTTCCTACATCCACAGAGCGTGGTACGACTTTCTTCCCCAGATCTCTTTCTCGACAACGTACCAATCAAAGCCGGTGACCTTGTTGCGGCAAGGACGACTCGCATGGAGCAACGCTCTTCCCAAATCTGCCGACAATGATTCCTGGTTCAGCGTCTGGTTCAACTCTCTTCGGACGGCGTATGGCATGTACCTGTACGGGCAACAAGTACAAGATGTTGACTTATCAAGACAAGCTGAAGGATCTCTCGATCTCGCCCTGCTTGCCCCGCAGACGAACGGGATTGCTCCATCAATATTTTTTATCGACAGCACCGGTGGACATTGGGTTGCCGATCATGCCTGGGGTGGAATTGACAGTGGTAGATATCTTCCGATGTTCCACAATGCATGGACGAATTACTGGTTGCTACAGTGGTCGGACGTTCTTCCGTCGAGGAAAGAAGAAATACTTCTCCACACATCCCGGTTTGCAGAGTTCCTTCTTGCAAATCAACAACAGAGCGGAGTCATTCCGTCGTGGTATGATCCAGTAACGCTCGTACCGGCGGAAACATTCCGAGATGAGAATGCTGAGACTGCCGGAGCGTCACTCTTTCTTGCTGAACTGTATTCGCGAACGAAGAAGCAGAACTACCTCTGCGCAGCGGAGAAAGCCATGGACTACATCATCACTTCCATCCTGCCTGAGAATAGGTGGTTTGACTTCGAAACGTTCTTCTCCTGTTCGCGAAAGCCGATTGGGTTCTTTGATTCGTACACGCAGCAGCACCCACAAAACACGCTGTCGATATTCATGGCAGCGGAAGCGTGCTATACCCTGTATCGCTTGACGGGTGATGCGCGCTACAAGCAAATCGGTACCACGATACTTGATTATCTCTGTCTCTATCAGCAAGTGTGGAGCCCGCAATGGCTGTCGCGGGAGTTGTTCGGCGGGTTTGGCGTACAGAATACGGATGGCGAATGGAGTGACTCGCGCCAGGGATACTTCGCCGTCACACTAATGCACTACTACGATATCACAAAACAACGCGAGTACTTTGAGCGCGGGGTGGCCTCCTTGCGAGCGATGTTCTCTTTGTTTGAATCGGAAGAATCACCGAGAACTGCGGAGAACTATGCGCATGGGGGTTACGATCAACTTGCAGGGGTTACCGGTATCCACTGGGGAACCGGAAGCTCCGTTGTTTCGATTCACATTCTTCGCCAGCGATATGGCGATGCATTTGTCAATGTGCAACAAGGCTGGGGAGTTGGGATTGATGGCTGCAGGTTCAGCGATGTTGGTGTCAACGGGAATGACATCCGGTTTTCGTTACGCGATGTTGTTTCTTCTCCTCGCAAAGTTCTCTTAAAATTCGGAGATGTTCCATCCGGCTCCTACAGCATCAGCATGAACGGAAGCCCGCTCGGTGAATTTTCACGCGAGCAGCTTGAAGAAGGCATCGAGGTTCAGCTTTGAATCAGATACTCGCATACCCCATTTGTCGTTTGTGCCTGGTTGCGACACTGGCCTTTGCAGTGCGTGGCGAGACAATCAACGCGGAGAAAGCACAACAGGAATCCGCGCGGATGTTCGCGGCAGTGTTACTCATTCGCGGCACTGCCGTAGGTGGTAATATTGGTGCGTACGGCGTGTATGTGCGAAATACAGGAGATTCGAACTGGACGAAGATCACAAGATCAAACGTAATCTCATTTGGCCTCGGCCTCTTCAAACAGGGCACAACACGAAGGCACTATCTCGCGGCCGGTAACGGATTGCATCGCTCAACTGACGCAGGGCAAACGTGGCGGGTTCTGACTTGCTGGACGACGGAAGAAATTCTCTGTGTGGTTCCAGATCCGGTTGATTCTGCGATGATTTATGTTGCGACCCCGTTCGGGGTATTCAAGACCACGGATGATGGAATCACGTGGGATCGAAAGATGACTGGATTCAAGAAATGGTTTATCCAGCGGATCATTATGGACAAACGTGATCGCCATACCCTCTATGCCGCTTCTGAGGATGATATTTATATGACAACCAACGGCGGAGCACAATGGTCGCCCATGCGCGTCGGGGCGGCGGAGCCGCTCGCCCTTCTCCAGCATCCAACGAAGCCGAATCGGCTTCTTGCGGGGTTTGAAGAAAACGGGCTTCGGTACTCTCCCGATCATGGAACAACCTGGATTGCCGCAAAAGGATTGAGTGGTTCAACCATCTATACAATTTCTGCCTCGGCTGATGGAACAGACCTCTACGCGGCAGGATGGAAGACAGGATTATGGCGGAGTGAAGATGGAGGGTTAGTCTGGAATCATGTTTGGTCAAACCCTGCATTTGATGCAATCTATTCCATTTTCGTCGATCCCACAGATGGGCAGCACGTTTTTGTCGGCTCGGTCGGTGGCGGGGTGTATGAATCGCATGACAGGGGCAAGACGTGGCGAAGTGCAGGTTTGGTTGGTGGACAAATAAAACAGATTGAGCTTTATCCATAAGGTGATGACAAGATGATGTACTCGTTCCGTTTTGCAGTGTTTGCGATTCCCTTCATATTTCTTTTTCAGACTGAGTTGTTTGCACAGTCAACGGTATATGCCTCAGTTGTCTCCACCAAGCTCTTTGTCGTGGGAGCGGCAAATGCTAATACCGGCCTGTATTACCAGCGTCCCGGGGTTGATACAGCCTGGACGCATTCGGGCGCAAGTAGAATCCGGGCTTTTGGCGTGGCGACTAAAATGTCCGCCAAAGGGGAAATCATGTATATCTCTTCGGGAAACGGTCTGCACAAAACGACCGATGGTGGAACGACATGGCGCATTACCACTGGCTGGGAAATCACTGAGGTCCTGGGGGTTACGCCCGACCAACGGAACGGAGACATCGTGTATATCGCAACAGCGTACGGAATCTACAAAACAACGGATGGCTGCTTCACCTGGAAAGAAATGAATAGTGGTCTCCCCACACTTCCCTTTACTTCATGCGTGATCATCGATCATAGCGATCCGAACAAACTCTTCTGCGCGACGGAAGATGGTATTTACATCAGTGACGATGCGGCGCGAACCTGGAAACGAACAGGCTTGCATGTTGCGAATGCGCGTGTGATCGTGCAGCATCCCACCGATCCGTCAACGTTGTTCGCGGGAATGGAAAACGATGGCATTTATGTGACTCACAACGGGGGTGCATGGTGGAAAAAATGCGAAGCAGGAATCGACCACACCACCTTTTACGCGATAGCATTCGATCCCACACACCCCGACACGATGTATGCAGGTGGATACGTCAGTGGTGTATATAGATCCATTGACGGAGGGAGTAGCTGGAACCGACAAGGCACCGGCATCGAGTACCAGAACATTCATTCGATTGCGGTCGACCCTACAGACGGCAACCGTGTATTTGTAGGGACGATCTTTTCCGGGATATTCCGAAGTGACGACGCAGGTGAACACTGGGCAAGTGCAGGCTTACCGGGTGCGCAGGTCTATAGAGTCATCATTCAACCATATTGACAGGGGCCAATACATTGATGAAAATGTCCAGTATCATTCTGATAAATTTCCTGTTCCTATGGAATGTTTCTCTCTCGCAACAGATGAGCAGAGAGGGTTATCTCAAGGCATATGCCGACCGCGCTGCGTACGTGACCGCCGCGTTTGATACAGCCTCAAATGCGAGTTTCAATACAATCGCAACACGCTACGCACATAACAGTGACATCGGACTTGCAGACAGCATGTTGCTCGAAGTGCTGAAAGATCCAAAAGGTGACATGTTCTGGATGTTTCCGTGTATGAACGCGTACCTTCAGGGAAAAGAGAAGATGTCACCTGCAGCGAAATCTGCCGTGCGTACTGCATGGAAGACATATGCGCCATACCGGGGAGACACCGAGAACCATTGGGCGATGTACTATGCATCGTTGTTTATCGCTGCCGAGCAATGGCCCGGTCTGCCGGGTTCCGAGTGGTACAATGGGCGATCATCGGATGAGAATCGGATGGAAGCGAAAGAATACATTATTCACTGGATCAAAGTGACAACCACGATCGGGCAGGGTGAATTTGATTCCCCGGACTACTTTCCTGAGTATATGAATGCCATGCTGCTACTCGCAGAGTTTGCCCAAGATCCTCAAATGAAGCAACGCGGCCTTATGATGCTCGATTACATACTTGTAGACTTTGCCGCGGAACATCTCGAAGGACAATACCTCGGTGGTTTTAGCCGCATCTACGAACCGGCCGTGTACAAACCGCTGAATTCGGTCGCATCGGCATTTGCATATCTCTATTTTGGAACCGGTCAACCAAGCCAAACAGGATGGTTAACATATGCGGCCCTGAGCTCCTACCGTCTTCCGCAGATCATCTACAACATCGCGACTGATCGTAGCCGACCGTACGTTGAGAGGGAGCGGAAGAGAGTCCGGAATGTCATCCGATTCGGTGAAGAGAAGAATCCACCCGTGTACAAATATACGTACATCACAAAGGATTACGGCATCGGATCTCTGCAGGGGGGGATTCTTCAGCCGATACAACAGCACACGTGGGGAGTCCGCTACACATATGGGTATCCGTACACGACAATATTTGGACTGCATCCCTACTACTCATCGCTCGAACTTGGGATGTTCTTCCCCGAAGAACTGAAACCACTGATTGCTGATGTTGTTGCATCGAAAGGAACCTACAATAATCCGGACAAGTGGACAGGCTCATCGCCGTATGAACGGACCTTCCAGTATCTGAATACCCTAGTCGTTTTGTATGACATCGCTCCGGGGACATCGACAGGACATATCGATGGTTTCTTCCCCGCGAATCTCGAACAGCGGCTCGTTGATTCCTCGGGATGGATTATTTGCAAGGCAGGCGACACATACGTTGGATGGTATCCGTTACAGGACTATGAATGGATTGCAGGGAAATCTCCAGACCAAAAAGAGGAGAATGATTTCTGGCGGTTGCGCAGCCACAAATTGCAGAATGGCTATGTGATTGAAGTGCGCTCGAAATCGGAAATAGGGTCATTTGAAACATTTGCTGGACGGCTGAGATCCCATGTTCCGAAAGGGGTATTAAGCCCGGGGGCGGTTTCTGTTAGGTACACAACACTGGACAACGAGAAGATGTTCTTTGCCTTCCCCGACATTCGCAAGCTCAACGGAAAAACGATTGACCTTTCAAAGACAAAATTGTTCGACAGTCCCTTTCTTCATGCAGAGGTCGGCAGTGAGATGTTGTCGTTGACCTACAAAAACCTCAGACGCGTTCTGGATTTCAAGAATCTACGGATTGTTGAATAGTCTGGAGCGCTTGTGATGCGCCAATCGGAATCAGCGCGGAGATTAGATGCGGTCGTTGCCGGACTTGCAGTTGTTGATGTCCTCGGAAGGCCGGTTGACTTCGATGACTTGCCGAAGCCGGGTGGACTGAAGTTTCTGGATTCAATAACTATGAGCACCGGTGGGAACGTGTCCAATGTTGGTATTGACCTTGCAAAATTAGGTTTTCAGGTTGCCGCGATTACCAGGATAGGCAATGATGCGTTGGGAAGATTTATCCTTCATGATTTCAAGCAGCATAGACTCGAAACCCGGGGTGTTCTCGTGGATCGGACAGCACAAACGTCGGCAACATTTGTTGGAATCGGCAAAGATGGTGAACGCGCCTTTCTTCACACTCGCGGATGTACTGACAACTTTTGTGTGACCGACGTTGTTGAGAACCTTCCTTTGCTGAAGCGCTCGAAGATATTTGCACTGGGCTATCTCGGTCTCCTCCCGGAGATGGAGAAGAATCTTGGAGTTCTTTTTCAAACCATCAAGCGAAAGACAAGCGTGAGCATTCTTCTGGACACGGGGGGAAATCCGCGCAGGCAGCCAAGACGTTTCTCGTCTTTTTTACGCCATGTGGACTACTTCATCCCAAGTTATGAAGAGGCAGTCTCACTGACTGGGCGCAAAAAGCCTGAAGATATCATACAGTATCTCTATGATAAAGGCGCGCCCAACGTGGTCGGCGTAAAGATGGGTGCGCGAGGCTGTTTCATCGCCACCCGTCAAATGACTCATCATATTCCTGCCGTTTCGGTGAAACGCGTCGTTGATACCACAGGTGCAGGCGACGCTTTTGTGGCAGGTTTCCTGGCAAGCATCATTCGAGGCTTCAACCCGTTCGAAGCAGCGAGGATTGGGAATGCTGTTGCAGCAGAATGCATCACTGCTGTCGGAGCATCAACAGCCATCAAGAAGTTCAAACAATACTCGACGAAATGAAATCCACCTATCATATTGTTTCCCATTCTCATTGGGATCGGGAATGGTACAAGAGCTTTGAAGGCTTCCGATCCATGCTTGTTACGATGGTGGATGACTTACTGGATCTTCTCGCCGGCAATCCGGAGTTTTCTTGCTTTACCCTGGACGGTCAGATGGTGATCATCGAAGACTACCTTGCGATCAAGCCTGAACGCGAACAAGAAATAAAGCGTCTGATTGCCGAAGGCCGCATCGTTATCGGGCCATGGTATATTCTGCCGGATGAGTTTTTGGTCAGCGCAGAAGCAACCGTGCGCAATCTTTTGATCGGAACGAAGATGGCGAGAGATTTTGGTGGAGAAATGAAGGTCGGTTATATCCCGGACTCGTTCGGTCACATTGCGATGATGCCCGCGATTCTCAAAGGTTTCGGAATTGACACAGCGCTTATTTATCGGGGATTTGGAGGAGAGCCGGAGCAGAAATCATCGGAGTACTGGTGGAAAGCTCCCGATGGAACGAGGAGCCTGATGGTTCACCTGCCCAAAGATGGATATAGTGGAGGATACTTTCATCATGCGACGGATGATGAAGTTCTCCAGCGGTTTCGGGTCATTCAAGATGAACTGAATGAACGCGCTGTCACATCGCAGCGCTTGTTGATGAATGGCGGTGATCATCACTGGCCCGATCCGAAACTCCCTCGCCAGTTGAAACTGCTTCGAGAACACTTTGACGGCAAGTTTGTGCATAGCAGCGTCCCGCAATATGTCGAGGCGGTCAAGAAGGAGATCAATGATCTGTCCGAAGTTGAAGGTGAACTCCGTTTTGGTTATCGCTACGCATATGCCGTTCTCAGTGGTGTCTATTCCAGCCGGATGTACATCAAGCAGGAGAACTGGGACAATCAAAACCTGATGCAGCGCTATGTTGAGCCGCTGCATGCGTTTGCGTGGAGTGAAGGGATGAAGTCGCAGTCTCATCTGATTCGTCACGCGTGGAACACTCTCCTCACGAATCATCCACATGACAGTATTTGCGGGTGCAGTGTTGACCCGGTGCATCGTGAAATGATGACGAGATTCAAGGCAGTGGAAGATGTCGGGAAATCCGTTGTCGAAACATGTTTTCAGCACCTCATTCCGTATGATGACCGCGCATCAAAAGACGACCGATATTTGTATTTCTTCAATCCTTCACCTTTTCAACGGACAGAAGTAGCACAGGCAGAAGTGAATTTCTATTTCCAGGATATTGTCGTCGGACTGAACCCTGATGTCAAACCCGACCCAAAACTTCCACCTGTTTCCGGCTTTGTACTCGAAGATGATTCAGACACTGAAGTCCCGTATCAGATCATCGGTCGCACAGAAGAATACGATATCAAGTATTCGAACTACAGTTATCCAAGTCAGACTCTTGCCGACAAGTTCACGATTCTTGTTGATGCCAGAACAGTTCCATCGTTAGGCTATCGAGGCTATCATATACGGAAGGTCGATCATTTCCCAAAATATCAATCTCTGGTCAAGACCGGGAAATACTTTATCGAAAATGAATATTTGCGTGTGGATGTAAATGCCAAAGGGGAGATCAAGCTCAAGGATAAGGTGAACAAACAGACATATGTGGGGATGAATGTCTTTGAAGATTCCGGTGATGTCGGCGATGAATATAACTACTCGTACCCGCGTGAGGACAGGTGGATATATTCCAATAAGAGAAAGGCAAAAGTGTCACTGATCGAACGCGGGCCTCTGCGCGCGGCTATGCAAGTCCGCCTTACGATGCTTGTGCCTGCATCTGCAACGCCGGACCATCGAGGGCGCAGCAAAAAACTCGTGAAACTTCCAGCAACATCCACGATATACCTCTCGGCGCATTCACGCTATGCGGAAATAGTGACAAGAATCGAGAATGCGGCTAGAGACCATCGACTCCGGACATTGTTTCCGACCGGAACAAAGACTGATCGTATCTTCGTGGATTCTCAGTTTTGTCTGGTGGAGCGCCAGCAGAAGAAATACGACGTTCGACAATTCACGATCGAGCATCCGGCCAAGGTCGCACCCATGCAACGATTCGTGACCGTACGAGGAAAAAAGACAGCCCTTACGGTGATGTCGTATGGCCTGCCGGAGTATGAACTGAAGCTTGACGGGCAAGGCACGATTGCGTTGACCTTGCTGCGGTGTGTTGGGTTGTTGGCGGGCGATGATTTGATTACGCGTCCCGGGGGCAAAAGTGGGTGGCACAATGAAACGCCGGATGCGCAATGTTTGGGCGTTCACATGTTCCGATATGCGATCTTTCCTCATGATGCAGAGGAGGTCAATACGTGCACTCGCATCAATGAAGCAAGTGAGTACTTTCATTTTCCTCTTATGGCGGTGCGAAGGAAGAACGCCGACGCACCTGCGATGCAAGCCAGTATGGCGACGATTTCTTCGACCCAGCTGGTTCTGAGTGCATTAAAAGGTTCAGAAGACGGAGAAGGAATTATCCTTCGCGTCAGCAATCCTGTGGCCTCTGATGCTGAAGGAGTACTCCATTTTACGCGAAAGGTTAGGGCTGCTTGGATTGCGGCGCTAAGCGAGGAATGTGGCGAGCGACTCACCGTTCAGGGGGAGAGGAATATCCACATTCACGTTGGATCGTGCGGTGTTGTCACGCTAAAAGTTGAGTTGGACAAATAGAAAAACGCCGTTGGAACCACTATCGAATCGGACTACAATGTCAACATCTGCAGGTACAAAACTTCGACAAAGCCGGATAATCAATCCGGACACAGGAAAGGGAATCATTGTCGCAATCGACCACGGATTATTTATCGGGCCGCTCGCAGGCGTTGAAACTCCAGGAACTACGATTGACAAACTTCTTCCGGGGATGCCGGATGCAATTCAGATGACACCCGGGACGACCCGGGCAACCCTTGATAGGTTTCACGGTAAGAACAAACCGGGATTGGTGGTTCGACTTGATGCGACAAATATTTGGCGGAAAAAGCCGGCCCCCAAGGAAGGCTATTACACACCGGTCGCATCGGTGAAAGACGCAATCCAGCTTGGTGCAGATGCGGTCGTGACATTCTTGTTTGCAGGATACGAGACCGACGCACAGGAAGCAGAAAATCTCCAGGCTTTGCAGCGCATCGGTGCGGACGCGCGCGACTTCGGGATCCCGTTTATCGTTGAGCCTTTGGCAATCGAAAAAGGTGCCAACGTGGTGCGTGATTTTGAAATCATGAAACTCATAATCCGAATGGCATCCGAAATCGGTGCCGACCTCATAAAGGCGGATTTTCCAGAAAACAAAAGGCAGTTTGAGGAATTGGTGGGCGTTGCATCGGCGCCTATTCTGGTTCGCGGCGGGCCGAAAATGGATTCAGACGAGGACATGCTGCAGATGGTGAGAGACGCGATCGATGGCGGCGCAGCTGGTATCGTGTTCGGACGAAATGTCTGGCAGCACGGCAATCCAACCCAAATTCTAAAGGCATTAGCGGAGATTATTCATCTCAATGGGAGTGTAAAGAAGGCGTTGGCGATTCTCTCCTCTTCATCAAAAGGATGACAATGCAGAAAGAGATTCGCGTCGGCGTCATCGGGTTCGGGCAGATGGGCCGCATTCACTCGTATGCGTATCGGGCCATCCCCTTTTATTACGACGGTCAACCGTGCAAGATCGTCCTTAAAGGAGTCTGTGATGCAAACGGGGAATTGGCACAAAAGGGAGTTGATCAAGCAGGATTTGAGTTTGCAACCACAGATTATCGCGAGTTGATTGACCGGAAAGACATCGACGTCATCAATGTCTGCACGCCGAACAATCAGCATGCTCCCGTTTTACGAGCAGCATTGCAGAACGGCAAGCATGTGTATTGTGAAAAACCGTTGGCGTACAACGAAGCTGAAGCAAAAGAACTTGTTGCGCTTGCTGACAAATCCGATATGAAGCACCAGATCACAGCGGAATACCGGTTCATTCCTGCAATCATGAAAGCGAAAGAATTAGTTGATGCAGGATTTCTGGGACGTGTTTTTCAATATCGCGGCGCGTATCTGCATGCGGGGTATATCGATCCGAAGCGTACACGCGAGTGGCGCATGCAAAAGGATGTAATCGGCGGCGGCGTGCTCGTTGATCTTGGGCCACATCTACTGGATATCATGCATCTTCTTATTGGAGACGTTGAAGAAGTGTCGGCGACGATGGAGACGTTTTTCAAAGAACGCCCCTTGCCGGAAGATCCATCGAAGATGGGACACGTCGAGGTCGAAGACGCGATTACGCTTGTGTTGAAGTTCAAGAATGGTGCTATCGGCACCGCCGACTTGTCACGGGTGGCGACCGGGGCGGAAGATGAGATGCGATTTGAAATTCACGGACAGAAGGGGGCGCTTGCATTCAATTTGATGCAGCCGAACGAGTTGCGCGCGTTTGATGCGACAGAACAAAAAGGATTACAGGGATTCAAAACAATCAGCACCGTGCAGAAGTATCCTGCACCGGCGGTGATGCCTGCTCCGAAGTTCACAATGGGTTGGGTGCGCTCGCATGTTGCCGCTCAGTACAGCTTCTTAAAATCGATCGTCGACGACACGGTACCGTCGCCGAATTTTCATGATGCGCTTCGACTTCATCATCTATTAGAAACAATCTATAAATCCGCTGAGACAAAGAGCTGGGCAAAGGTGTAACGTGAACGACAAGTTGCGTGAACTGACGGCATCGCCAATGCTGCTCGCGCCTAATCGAGTGTGGCGCATGTATAAAGGCGGCGCGATGATCGACCGCCTGAGAGGATTTGCTGATCCAAAGGACTCGGAATTTCCGGAGGAATGGGTCGGTTCAACAGTCCAGGCAAGCAATCCGGGAACACACTTTAGGACTGGCGAGGGGCTCGCGGTGATTTCAGCCAACCTTCATGAACCCGTTTCCATCAAAACGATCATTGAACGATACCCTGAAGAAGTTCTCGGTCCACAACACGTGAAAGCTCATGGCACGAGTTCAGCACTATTGGTGAAACTGCTCGATGCTGCTGAACGGCTGATTATTCATGCACACCCGACGAAAGCGTTTGCCAAGGAGCACTTGAACTCATGCTTTGGCAAAACCGAAGCGTGGTTCGTTCTGGAAACACGCCCCGAAGTTGAAGATCCATACATACTGATTGCCTTCAAAGAGGAGGTGAGCAGGAGCCGATACCGACAAATGCTGGACGAGCAATCGGTGGATGAGATGATCGGTGTGATGCATCGGGTTCCAGTGAAGGCGGGCGACGTCGTTTATGTCAAGGCTGGACTTCCGCACGCGATTGGCGAAGGGATTTTCCTGGTGGAATTGCAGGAGCCGACCGACTATTCTGTTATCCTCGAGCGCTCCTGTGCACTGTATCAGTTTACCGAGGAGGAATCGTTCCTCGGACTTTCCAAAGAACTCACCCTCTCGAATCTCGATCACCGGGTCTACACTCCCCAGGAGGTACAGAACGAACTGGTAATTAAACCGCACGTATTGCGGCGAGAAGGGACAAGCACGGAGACACGACTTCTCGGCTATGAGACAACAGAGTGCTTTGCCGGATACAGGCTGGAGATCGATGGTGAGTTTAGCGATACAACCGACGGCAGATACTGTGTCCTGGTTACTCTTGGGGGCGAAGGGACACTTGTCCACGCACATGGCGAGCTTGCCATGAATCCCGGAACGGAAGTATTCCTTCCTTCCGCGGTGGGAAGGTTTTTCTACCGTTCGAATAGGCGTCTTTCTATTTTCAAGTGCTTGCCTGCGCAGGCATAACCCGACGACAATTACACAGAGTATACGATGTCAACAACACTTACAGTGCAACAAAATCTCGAACGACTTGGCAAGTACCAATACGTTGAGATGCAAATGATGGAGTTGATGGGAAGCTGGGCGTATACAATGGTTGATCCCGAAATCAAGATCGGTTTTGGCCGACAGATGTATCAGGATTCCGTTCACGCAGATTTGCTGGGCAAACGCATCCCGGAATTGAAAGGCCGCTCCGCTCATTTTCAGAATATTTCCCCAAGCAATGAATTCACGCGGCTCCTGGAAAGAATCTGGCAATTGAAGGGCGACCTTGCGCGCATGATAGGGCTCTACCGCGTTTTGAAGCCGGCTCTTGTTGCAGTATATGATAGCCATCTTCAGTCCGTTGAGTTGCCGGCCGATGAGCCGACGGCATACATCCTCCGTCACATCAAGGATGAGGAGGGAGACCACGTTGCATGGGCAGAAAATATCATCACGCGTCTTGTTCGCGATTCGGCCGAAAAAAATTCCTCCGCGGCTCTAGAGACTGAGCTGAGCAATGAATTGCATGCCACCAGTGGGATTTGGGGTGAAGGAAAACCAACCGGCACCTACACGTTCAAAAAAACGCATGAACACAGCGTTGCACCTGTCCGTGATTCTCGGTGGAAGATCGTTGAGAGGCCGGATGAATTTACCGAGAAGAATTGGTCATTTGACACAATGGAAGGCAAACAGCACCTGCTGCATGATTTGCTGAATAGTGAGTTTATTACCGTCGAGCGGATGGGCCGCATCATCGCGGACTGCCCGGACATCCCGTGGCAGATGAAAATGGATATGGTTCATCAGGCATGGGACGAAGCGCGCCATGCAGAAATCGTCCAGCGAAGGCTTGAAGAGCTTGGGGGGTATGTTGGCATGTTCAACACCAGTTGTTGGGGATGGGAACAGGATGTCAACCGAGCCGACCCTCTTGAACGCCTCGCCCTTTCGAACATGACATTTGAAAGCGAAAGCTGTAAGCACTTGCGCGATTGGATCAGGAAGGCGAGGGCACAGAATGATACCCGCTCAGCTCAGCTTCTGGAGTTTCTTCTTGCTGACGAAGTCAACCACGTGTTGTACGGCGTCCACTGGATTGACGAACTTACAAAGAACGATCCGGAGCGACGGAAGCGGGTGCTTGCATATCCCGACGAGGTGCTGAAGGCACAACATCCAATTGGCGTCCGTTTCGACGAAACCACTAACGCTCAAGAAAGGACTGTATGAAAGTTGCGCAATTCGAAATTGAAGACGGCAGTTGTGTCGCCATTGAGCTTGACGGTAAATGGATAAACTATAGTAGAGCGTTTATGAGCTTTCATCTGCTGGAGCACGATCTCGCACTCCGTCAACCTGAGAGCATATTGGAGATGCTGCAATTTGGCATCTGGGGCGTCAGCGATATGAAAGCCATTGTGACTCACATAAAAACACATCGTCTACAGAGATTTTTGTCACTCCCGAAAGGGGCTGTTCTCAAAGCGCCTATTGCACGTCCTGGGAAAATCGTCGCTCTTGGTTTGAATTACGTTCTGCACGCGAAGGAAGGAAATTTCGAGGTTCCGAAAGAGCCGATCATCTTCGCGAAAGTGGGTTCTTCGGTTATCGGTCCGAATGAAACAATCCTCGTCCCCCGCGGTCTAGGGAGAATGGATCATGAAGTCGAACTTGCCGTTGTGATTGGCAGGGCGGCGACGAAAGTCAAAAAGAAGGACGCGTACAAATATATTGCGGGCTTCACGATATGTAATGATGTCTCAGCTCGCGATCTGCAAACGAACGACATTTCGGCAAAGTTACCATGGTTTCGCTCGAAGAGCTTTGATACGTTTTCGCCGCTGGGTCCATGGATTGTTACTTCGGACGAATTTCGCAAACCGATTCATGTGAACGTCGAGTGCCGCGTGAACGGGAAGACACGACAGAAAGCCAACACCCGTGACCTTGTCTTCGATATACCCACGACGATCGAGTTCATCACGAAGCATATTACTCTGGAGCCCGGAGATATTGTTTCGACAGGAACGCCAGCGGGGATTGGCCCCATTAAGCATGGCGATACAGTTGTGTGTCGCGTTGAGAAGATTGGTGAGCTGAAAAATCCCGTTCGCTACCGATGAAGATAGAGAAGATTCGGCTAACGCATGTGCGACTTCCACTTGTGGAGCCGTTTAAGATCAGCAATGGTGTTGTCAGCGAGAAGGACGGCATTATTGTGCAAATTCATTCGGACGGACTTGTGGGGGTCGGTGAGGCTTCACCAATGTCGGGGTCATTTTACTCTGAAGAGACACCGGAATCTACATGGGATTTTTTGAGGAATTCTCTGGCGCCGACTGTTCTCAGCCGTCAACCGTCATCGGTTAAAGAGATTAACAAGCTGTTGAATCCAATCGGAGGAAATTTCTACGCGCGGGCCGGAGTGGAAACAGCATTTTGGGATCTTCAAGCACAACGTAGAGCTGTTCCTCTCTCTCAAGCACTTGGCGGGACGCGCGACAATATTGAATCAGGACTTGCGGTCGGCATCTATCCAACAATCAAGGAACTATTAGCAGCGATTGAAAGGCATCTGAAAGAAGGCTACAAGCGTGTGAAGATAAAGATTCAACCGGGTTGGGATTGCGAGCCTCTGAAAGAAGTGAGAAGGGCTTTCGGCTCTACCAAACTGATGGTTGACGCAAACTGCGCCTACACCCGAAGCGACATGGACCACTTGAAGAAACTGGATGAGTTTGATTTGGTCATGATTGAACAACCGCTTTCGAAGGATGATCTGGAAGGGCATGCTCAATTGCAAGACGCTTCCAAAACACCAATATGCCTGGATGAAGGTGCAAAGGACGTTTCAACGATTGAACGGGCAATCCGCCTTGGGAGCTGTCGAATAGTGAATATCAAAATCCAACGAGTCGGTGGACTCCAGAATGCTATTGCAATGCATGATCTCTGTGCACACGCAGGTATTCCAGTGTGGGGAGGAACAATGCCGGAGCTTGGCATTGGCAGTGCACAGACAGTCCACCTCGCGACGTTGAACAACTTTTGCTATCCAACGGATGTCGAGTCTTCGTCGCGTTGGTTCGTTGATGATATCGTTGATCCGCCTATCGAGGTACATGACGGAACCCTAACGATTCCCGCGGGGGTGGGGAATTGCCATCAGTTAAATGAGACAAAGTTGAAAAAGTACGTTGTTCGTGAAGAGACTTTCTAGAAATACGACCGTTATTTTGGTTACACTTCTCATTGAAGGGACGACTTTGGCTCAGGATATGAGTTGGGTCGATTCGACGTTGTCAACGATGACCGTCGAAGAAAAAGTCGGTCAACTTTTTATTGCCGACCTCGTTGCTGTCTATAGTCATCGTGAGAGCTCAATCAGGAAGTATGCTTCACGTCTGGTGCAAAAGTACCACGTGGGTGGATTTATTCTGGCCGATGGGACAGTGAGTGACATTGCAATGATGACAAACTCGCTTCAGCAAGAGGCAAGAATTCCCTTGTTGATCAATGCGGATCTGGAAGGGGGAGTCGGGTTTAGCTGCTCGTGGCAATATGTCCGTGGCCGGGCTGCGGAGTTACCCTGGTCCATTTCAGGAGGTGGCACAATATTCACATCAATGATGGCAGTGGGAGCGACGCAGAATCCGGGTTATGCATTCGAGATCGGAAGAATCACCGCTCGAGAATCGCGCGCTATCGGTATTCATTGGACAAATTCCCCCGTTGCCGATGTAAACACCAATCCGGATAATCCAATCATTAATACCAGGTCCTTTGGAGAGGATCCTCGCAGGGTTGCCACGTTCGTTGAGGCGTATGTCCGTGGGCTTCAAGGGGGCAATGTGATGGCAACAGTAAAGCATTTCCCCGGCCATGGGGATACAAAGGAAGACACGCATATGGAGCTTCCTGTTCTGCAGTTTGACGAGCAGCGACTGATGTCGACGGAACTGGTACCGTTCCAAGCTGGCATTCAGGCGGATGCAAAAGCTGTAATGACAGGACATATCGCGTTGCCGAAAATCGATCGGAGCGGCCGTCCGTCAACCCTTTCGCGTCCGTTGGTGACCGGAATTCTTCGTGAAAAACTTGGCTTCAAGGGAATAGTGGTCACCGACGGCATGACGATGCAGGGAATCACGAATCACTACCCGGCGGATGAAGCGGCAATTCTTGCGATCGAAGCGGGCGTTGATTGTATCCTGGTGCCTGATAACTTTGAAAAATCATTCGATGGCGTGCTCGGTGCAGTCAGGTCAGGCCGCATCTCCTTGCAACGACTCGATTCTTCGGTGCACGGGGTTCTTGCTGCAAAATCATGGGTTGGTATTGACCGAGATCGGTTCGTCGATGTTGCACATGTCTCGGATGTTGTTGGCTCGCCAGAATCTGATTCCATCGCACAGTCGATTTGTGATAATTCGGTAACTCTGTTGAGGAACAAAGGCGACCTCATACCTCTTCTTCATCCCAGGAAGCTTCATATTGTCACCCTCACAAATGAATGCAATCTCCGAGTTGGACAAGAGCTTCAGCATGTTCTGAGGATCCGTCATCCTCTGACTGGTTTGGTTCATGTGTTTGATGGATCGGGGGACGAGGAAATGCAGAATGTGCTTCACTATCTCGACAGTTCTGATATTGTGGTCCTTGCGGTATACCTGCCCATCGGGGCATGGCAGGGAAAACTGGAACTGACGTCACGCTTGACGGACTTTCTTCGAAAGATCGGTTCATTACAAAAGCCAATTATTGCGGTTGCATTTGGCGATCCATACGTAATAGCTAAGTTGCCGACCACGGATGTTGTCATGACGCCGTACGCGGGCCATGCGAGAGCAGAGCGCTCTGTCGCTTCGGCTTTGCTTGGAGAAATTGACATAAAGGGCAAACTCCCCGTAACAATTCCGGGTACATATGCAATCGGTGATGGTTTGAATCACAGTGCTCATACATCGTCCATGGGTCACTAAGCATGTCACTCGCTACGTCATTTGTCGGACTTAATTTAAGCAGTCCCGTCATTGTTGCATCGGGTCCTGCGAGTCACGATGTCAACCAAATCACGCTGGCTGAGGAAAATGGAGCGGGAGCGTCGGTTTTGAAGACAGTCTGTTCGGAAAAATATGCGCATATGCGTTTCTGGCCCCGACCACGCTACAAGTTGTTGGATTGGGACAAACAAATCGCGGGTCGGTCGCATTCGTTTTCACTCTATTCCTACGAACAAGGATACAGCGGCACTCTGGACGATTATTGGGAGTTCATTCGGACCTGCAAGCAACGTGCGAACGTGCCCGTCATCGGCAGTATCTTCGCCGACGAGGCTAAAGATTGGGAAATGCTTGCAATCAAAGTGGAAGAAAGCGGCGCAGATGCAGTTGAGCTTGATATTTCTTCTCCACACCGGCCAGGGAGTCTTGGCTTTGAAACCACTTTCATTGCAGCGATCAAAGCGGTGGTTAATGCTATGAAGATACCAGTGTTGGTGAAACTTGGGTCGGGTCCGAACGTGACTGACCAAGCAATCGCGGCAGAACAATGCGGTGCCTCTGCGGTAACGTTGTGCAACCGTATCCGAGGGCTCGATGTGGATATAGAATCACAACGCCCGATCCTGCATGGTTATTACGCAGGGATCGGCGGTCCCTGGACAAAGTACTATACTATGATGCATATTGCTGAAGCGAGTAAGGTCATCTCCATTCCCATCAGTGCGACCGGCGGCACGATGACCGGAGAAGACGTCATAAAATACATACTTGTTGGCGCACAAACGGTACAGATCCTTTCGGTCATCTTGGTAAATGGTTGGGAAACCATCATGAAAATGAATGAAGAACTCCAGCAGTATATGAACATAAAGGGGATCGCTTCTCTGGAAGAAGTACGCGGCGAAGCCACAAGGCGTCTCACAAAACCGGAAGAAATCATCCGTTGGTCCGGTGAACCTATCGAAGGTGCACGCAATGTCTGGAGAAAATAAGAAGGAAAAATATCTCGGGCTGCCTCCTCTTCCCCCCGACTTCGTGAAAGAGTTTCCACCTATTGCAGATGTCCTGGAGGATGGATGTATTGCATGTGACCGTTGTGTTCCGTTGTGCTTCTTTGATGCAATCGTAATGGAAGATCGCCCCGCCCATCCATACAAGCGTGTGGCGGTTATTGTCCCAAAGAATTGTACTGGTTGCGGCCTTTGCTTCGAAGCGTGTCCTGTAGATGTGATTGTCTGGGTTCCGGGACCAGTTAAATAAGGAAGAATCTCCTGTACACAGCCCAACGTCTTTGAA